>DATEDY010000178.1:0-5394 GCA_035281405.1 Flavobacterium sp. | reverse complement strand
CTTGTAGTAACTGTCGTTGCCATAGAAATAATATTAAAAAGTTGTCAAATTTACGTTTTTTTCTTTTTACACGAAATATAAAAACAAAAACAATAATATCCACAAAATATCGAGAAAATGCCAAAAAATTGCACCAAGCTCAATACCAAGGGTTTGCGAAGCATTATATTTTTGTTTATAATGATTATAAATTATGATTAAAAGCGAAATTAAACCCGCAAACAAGTGTGCCAAGTGTAAAACCGCCAATATATATAAGAATGTAGCTGTAATTGAACTACCACTTCCTGTAAAGAAAAAGCCTTGCGCTACCAGTTCTCCAAATCCTCTAAATTGAAAGAAAACAAAACCAATACCTAAAGCCATTGTTGCCCATAAAAGCATAGAAGTTCTATTTCTATCCCCGTTCTTCATTGCACGCAATGCAAAATGAATAGTAAAACTACTTATAAAAATCAAAATTGTACTTATCGTAAATGCCGGTGGCAAATGCATCTCATGATTCCAGTCTTTTCGGGAAGCACTCACTAAATAAGCACTGGTCAAACCTGCAAACATCATAAACATACTTACGATAGCAAAATACAACAACAATTTAGCCGATCTCTCTTTTTTTATCTTTTCCTCCTGAATTGTCATTTCCATATTATCTCAAAAATTTATCTAATATATATACTAACTGAAGCAATGAAATGTACGAAACACTCACTAGCATCAGACTTTTAGCCGATTTATCACTTTGGAATTTATACAAACGCATCGCATAGTACAACATCCATAATCCCAATAACAAAACAACAACCGTTGAAATTGGCGTCAAAAATAACTGCCCGGTATAACCAAAAGTTGGCAAAATTGATGCTACAACCAACCACAAAGTATACAACATTACCTGCATAGCGGTTGCCTTATCTCTATTTCCTGTAGGCAACATGAAGAAGCCGCCTTTTTTATAATCTTCATACAAGAACCATCCAATTGCCCAAAAATGAGGAAATTGCCAAAAAAACTGAATCAAGAACAAAGTTCCAGCCTCAATACCAAATTCACCTGTAGCCGCAACCCATCCCAACATAAAAGGAATAGCTCCGGGAAAAGCTCCAACAAAGACAGCAAGTGGCGTCTTAGTTTTTAAAGGCGTGTAAACACTGGTATATAAAAAAATAGAAATCGCACCAAACATGGCCGATTTTTCATTAATATTATAAAGAATAGCAATACCAACAAGCGTAAGCATCGTGGCAATAATAAATGCAGTTTTTACCGACATTCTTCCCGAAGGAATAGGTCTGTTTTTAGTTCTATCCATTAATGCATCCAAATCTTTTTCAATAATTTGATTATATGCATTCGAAGCGCCTACCATACAGTAACCGCCTAAAGCCAGCATGATTAAGACTTTAATTTCGGAAGCACCAAATTCATCTATTCCCAGCAGATAACCAGCGATAGAAGAAAATACCACACTAATAGCAAGTCCTGCTTTGGTAATTTCTTTGAAATCAACAAATACAGATTTGAGTGTAAATGACGTTACTGGAGTGCTCAAGGCAATTGTTTTAAAAATCGGTGCAAAGATAGGAATAAGCGATGTTAAAAATCAAACTTAGTTCTATTTTTTAATAATCAAAATACCAGTTAAACACATCCGCTCTCAATCCAATAGTAAACCATGTTGTATTTTCCTTAAAAATAGAAGATGTATTGGTTTTAGGGCTAACATTTCTATACATCAAATTCCCAAATAATTTCAAATTAGCATGTGGATTCACCAAATAACCCGCCTGAAGATCAGCAATAAACATGTTTGTTTTATTCCCTTGTCCGACAGTCACACCTCTTTCAGATGCGCGATTTTCATCATAGTCCTTATAAATATTAGAACCATAGTTTAAAGTATCCGTTGCAGAATCAAAATCAAAACCACGAACACCAACACTCAATTGTCCGTTAGCAAACCACCTTCCTCTGGTATAACGCGCTATTCCAGTCAGTTCATTGAAATTCGAACCCCAATTATGTCCCATACTTTGATTGTTATGACCATAATTTGTCAACGGATCACTATGCGCATAGGTATATGGTCTCACGCGATTGTATTCCGCTTGAAGAAACAAATTCGAGATACCGAAGGCGTTATAATATTTGGCCCCGATTTGATATCCGTATTTATTTTTCCAACTCTTATCTCCCGCCTTCATATCGCCCAAAGAGAATTCATCCAATAAAAATTGCGCATAAAGATTTACTGAATTATTCCATTTTACTTTTGTTGTCAATCCCAAAACCGCATTCCCGCTTCTTGAAGAAGAAGTAAACTCAACCGATCGGAAGAAAATAATAGGATTCACAAAACTCAAATCAAAACCTCTATCATTAGTATTTGCCCAAACAACCGATTCAAAGAAACCTAAATTCCATCTCTTGGTAACATTCCAACTCAAATAATGATTAGCCATAAATTTTGTAGCGTATGTCCGGTCAACAGTAGCGTCCTCACGAACATCCTTCAGCCACATATAGGTATTTGTATATTTAATTTTCCAAAAAGTAGTATTGATCTTGAAAAAAGGATACGGACTGGCGCCATCACCTTCTAAAAGCGAACGATATCCGTCTCCAATAAAGTTTCGGCTATACCCCAACTGCAGATTGAAAAATTTACTTGGCACAAAAGAGATGTTTGCATCTGCAGAAGGAAAATCAAAATTAGTCTCTTTAAAACCTTTAGCAATACCGATTCCAGGAATTATAGCCGGATTACCCCCAGAAGGCTTTATCGAGGCTGCATAACGATTATAATAATCTGCAAAAACACCTTGACTTTCATAAATACTCGCCGTAAAATTGATCTGTTTTCCCAAACCACCTTGAATTTGAATCGCACGCGTATTCACGTAAGTATATTTTTCGGTACTTGGATCAGCTTTACCCAATCGCAAATCAAATACCGGATTCATGGTAAACCAATAATCCTGACCTTGAATAGCCACTAAATTCTCATTGAATATTTTTCGACCAAACCAACTCGTTTTATTTAATTTCAATTTATTGTACGCTTCGTTCAGATCATAGTATTTAGCAACTTCAGCATATGTGAAAGGCTTAGAACCCGTGTGATTATTCGTGCCAACTTGGTTCATTTCATCATCAAACTGAGCGTAAAAACTATGTGAAAAAGGAATATTCAAATGACTGGTTAGATGCGGATTATTAAATTCAACATAATCCCTTTGGACATTTTCGAATTCGTCACTTTCTCCTTTTAATCCAGTTTCACGATTTTCCTTATCTGTTTTATCCTGCTGTCTTTCTAAATCAGCTGCACTTTGCAAAGGAATTGCAATATGCATCGTGTATTTAGCATAAGTTGGCTTACCATTATATGTCGCGGGTTCGATTTTGGGCAATAGCGAAAAAACTCTTTTGGCTTCATCAATCAGCTCAACATACACAGCATCGACATACTGCACTTTGAATGTTCCTGTTGAGTCCACTTCAAAAAGGGTGATTACTTTTCCTTTATATTCTTTTTGCTTAACTACCTCGGGAATTTTAAAATTAGCGTACACAAAATCCTGAATCTGGTTGTAAAAACATTTTTCGGCATCTTGATTCAATGCATTCTGACAGTCAGGAAAGACAGGGAATTTTTCTGAGTTACTAACTTGCGAGATAGCACACTGAGACAATAAAATCAGCAAGAAAAGACATTTCTTCATTGATTAATAATTTTCGTTAGCAATGTTACCATCTGCAATTGCTTTTGCGGATGAAGTTCCGATTCTTTTCACCCCCAAACGAATCATTTCAAGTGCTTCTTCCAATGTACGCACACCTCCGGCTGCTTTGACAGGAAGCGGATTGGAATTTTCTAACATTAAGGTAATTGTTGGTATAGTCGCCCCATTAGGCATTCCTTCTTTCGTCTTATAAAATCCAGTTGAAGATTTGACAAAAACATTATGATAATCTTTCTCTGTAAAATTAGCTACAATCGTATTCTTTATCAAGGAAGACAACTGAATAATTTGGTCATCAGTCAAAGCAGCCACTTCAATAATAAATTTGACCACTTTATGATTAAGCAATCCCAATCTTGTACAAGAAAGCACTTCGTCTTTCACCTGATGTATTTCACCTTTTTTGAATGCTTCATAATTGATAACATAATCCAGTTCATCAGCTTTATCATCAATAGCTTTTTGCGCTTCCTTTAACTTTTCTTCCAAAGTGGAAGTACCCTCCGGAAAATCGATAACGGTTCCTATTGCAACTTTGGATTTTGCCTCAACGATCATTTCTTTTGCCATACTTACCATATCTGGACGAATCATAATCAATTTAAACTCTTCGTCTATTGCTTCCTGAACGGCTTTGCGCACCACTTCTTTATTTTGACTTTTGCTCAAATTGGCCTGCTCGGCAGTTTTTAAATATGTCGAATCCAAATATTGTTTAATATCCATTTTCCTAGAATTAATTGAGTATAAAAATAAAAAAATCCCACCGAAGCAGGATGTTTTTTTAATAATATTTATTCTGAATAGTATTTTTCATAAAAGACATTAGCAATCCCTATTCCTGAAATTGCACCCATCGCATTAGCCATAGCATCAAAAACATCGGCCTGTCTGTTTGCTGTTAAAAAACCTTGACCGAGTTCTATTACACTTCCTATAACTATTGCAAGAATTACAAGCACTAGTTTAGTATTTTTTGGAAGTCTATTCTTGAAGTAAAGATAGCCGTACCATAAAAAAACAAATCCAAAGTAAAAACCGAAATGAACCAGTTTATCTGCGAATAAAAAATCGATTTTAGGTGTTGCTTCTGGGGTTTTAAAACTGAAATAAACAATTAAAATTGTCCATAAAAAAGCAATCCAAAATGATTTTTTACTAGGCGCCAATAAGTGCTTTATAATCATCACTTGAAAGCAATGAATCAATTTCAGAAGCGTCAGAAATTTTAACTTTAATCATCCAAGCAGCACCGTATGGATCTGTATTTACAGTTTCGGGACTTGACTCCAATTCCTCATTGAATTCAATAATTTCACCTGACAAAGGCAAAAATAAATCTGAAACAGTTTTCACAGCTTCTACAGTTCCGAAAACCTCGTCTTTACCTAAAGTCTGATCTAACGTATCTACTTCAACATAAACGATATCTCCTAATTCTTTTTGAGCAAAATCAGTGATTCCAATAGTTGCAATATCGCCTTCAATGCTTACCCATTCGTGATCTTTTGTGTACTTTAAGTTAGTTGGTATGTTCATTTTTTTAGTATATTAAATTTCGAACAAATGTAAAATTAATAGATTAATATTGCTACTATTTCACAAGTTTATTTTTATTGTTATTCTTTAGTTAGTTCCCAAAATTGTATCG
>DATEDY010000177.1:0-2809 GCA_035281405.1 Flavobacterium sp. | reverse complement strand
TTTTTTCACCCTCTTTAATTTCATAGTACACAGTGATTGTATCACCAGCACCAAAAGCAGGGAAATCTTTCTTTGCAGTTAATTCGTTATTTACGAAATCTAATAAACTTGCCATCGTAATAAATTATTATGGTTAAAAATCGAGCAACATTCACGGATTTCGCCAGAGGTTGGTCAAATGTGGGGCAAAATTAGGCAAAAATTCCAAATTACAAAAACAAAATCGTAAATTATTTGTAATAATATCCCGACTGTAAGTGTTTGATATTTAATGTTTTCCTTTTTAGAATTTGGAATTTTGTATTTGGGTTTTATTTTTTATTCTTCTAAAAGATCCGGTCTTCTGTTTTTTGTATGTTCATAAGCCTTCTCTTCCCTCCATTTTTCAATGTTGGCAAAATGTCCGCTCAACAGCACATCTGGTACTTTCATACCTTTGTATTCGGCTGGACGGGTATAAATTGGTGGCGAAAGTAAATTATCCTGAAAACTATCGGTTAATGCTGAGGTTTCATCGCTTAATACTCCCGGAATTAATCGGATCAATGCATCGCAGAATACTATAGCGCCTATTTCTCCTCCGGAAAGTACATAATCACCGATGGAAATTTCTTTGGTAATGTGCATATCACGCACTCTTTGATCCACTCCTTTGTAATGCCCGCATAATATGATGATGTTTTCATACATCGACATTTTATTAGCCATCGGTTGATTTAAAGTCTCACCATCAGGAGTCATGTAAATAACTTCGTCGTAAGTACGCTCCAATTTCAGCTTCGAAATACAATCGTCAATGGGCTGAATCATCATCACCATACCAGCTCCACCTCCAAATTGATAATCATCGACACTTTTACGCTTATCGTGAGCATAGTCTCTTAAATTATGGAAATGAACTTCGACCAACCCTTTTTCGATAGCTCGTTTCATAATAGAACCTTCAAACGGACTTCTAAGTAGATCAGGTAGTACGGTAATAATATCTATGCGCATTGTATTGGAGTTGCAAAGTTAAAAGCTGCAAAGTTACAAAGTTTCTGCTAACCTATTGCTTTAAACCCCAAATTGTCTCAAATGATGATCCAAATGCTTCCATTGTAAATTATCCCAATCCTGTGAGCTCATCTGACCAAAAAAGGGATGCCTGTTGGTTTTGATGACTTGTGTACCGTCTTTGAATATTTGTACTTTTTCAATTAATTCCAATTTTGTTTTGTCAAAGTCATATCTCCCGTTTCTGATGAAATCAGGAGCTGTCGGACTGTTTTTGCCAAAATGAGGTGCATTGATAATTTTTTTTTTAAGTAATCGCCCTAAGAGAGAAAATAAGAAATTGGCTTTCAGTTGTTTATTCCCCAGCGCAATATCTATTGGCGCAATACAATGAGACATCATTTGGTCTGGTGTCATTTTGCCCCACTGGCGTTGGGATTGTGGTGTTAATTGGTTAATTCGGTTGATTAAATCCTGATTGTCATTTGGATTGAAAATACTAGCCATAATTTTATTTTTTTGTCGCTTCCACTGCAAATACCATGGGGATTTTATTCTGTAAATGTTTGATTCTGAATTTTCCCGGTTCAAATTCTTCGGTCTGATTGAAACAATTGTAAGGCGAATAATCGTACTCATCAAAAGATTGGATTTCTAATCCCGATTTAATAAGGGCATTTAAAACTTCACTTGTAGGATGATTCCAAGTAATGGTTTTGGTTTCCAAAGATGCATTTTTATTGGCGTAAGTTCCTGATTCTTCTTCAATTATTGGTTCTACATTGAAATAACTATAGAAAACTTCTTTGAAATCGTTGTCAAACATCCATACAATTGGATGAAAATCAGCTAAAATGAATTTTCCTTGTGGTTTTAAAAAGTGAGAAACAACATTGGCCCATTTATCTAAATCTGGAAGCCAACCAATGGTGCCGTAACTGGTAAATACAATGTCAAATTGTTCGTCCAAATGTTTCGGTAAATCATAAATATCACAGCAAATAAATTTTGCATCTAAATTTAATTGCTCGTTGAATTCTTTGGCCTTTTGAATGGCTTTGTCGGCTAAATCCACTCCAGTAGCTTTGGCTCCCATTCGGGCAAAACTTAAAGTGTCCTGACCAAAATGACATTGTAGGTGTAAAATGGACTTACCCTTAATTTCTCCTATTAATTTTAGTTCAATTTCATTAAGTGATGATTTTCCTTTTAAAAAATCATCATTTGCGTAAAATTCAGAATCTACATGAAAGTCAGTCTTTTCGTTCCATGTTTTCTTATTAATCTCTAAATAATTTAAATCACTCATTATAATATATGTTCCATTTGTATGTCTGCTCTTTCGTAATCTGTTTCGTCCATTGGGACTTCAATAAAGTTAAATTTAGTATATAAGTTTAAAGCAGGTTTTAATTTTCTGTTAGAAACCAAAAATATTTTTTTTGCATTATTCTCTTTAGCAAATTCAATACATGCTTCCATTAATAAATTACTCAACTTCATTCCTTGAAACTTTTTGTCAACCGCCATCTTCGCCAATTCATAGGTTTTGTCATCTACTTTTATCATGGCAACTGTTCCGGCAATTTCATTGTTTACAAGACAGAAGAAGATTTCACCTTCTTTTTCTATGATATCTTTTTCTATATTGTTGAAAGTTTCTAAATCGTGAGGTTCAACATAAAAATACTCTTCCAGCCAAGCTTTGTTTAATCTGATGAAATCATTTTTATATTGTGGATTGTATCCAATTATTTTAGTTTCCATTTGAATATAAAATCGTAATTTTGTCACTCAAATTTAATTATAATTA
>DATEDY010000176.1:0-3434 GCA_035281405.1 Flavobacterium sp. | reverse complement strand
TTATTAGTGAGAATAGGTTAAAAAAAAGCCCTGATAAATCAGGGCTTAGGTATTAATTTTTAGGTTCTTTCATGACGAAAGATTCCATGAATTTTGTTGTATAGTTACCAGCTACATAATCAGCCTCGTCCATTAATTGTCTGTGGAAAGGGATTGTAGTTTTGATACCTTCGATTACGAACTCATCCAAAGCACGTTTCATTTTAGAAATTGCTTCTTCTCTCGTTTGCGCTGTTGTGATCAACTTCGCAATCATAGAGTCATAATTTGGCGGAATAGTATACCCTGCGTAAACGTGCGTATCTAAACGTACACCGTGACCTCCCGGAGCGTGTAAAACCGTGATTTTACCTGGTGACGGACGGAAATCGTTGTATGGATCTTCCGCGTTGATACGGCATTCGATAGAGTGCAATTGTGGCAAATAGTTTTTACCAGAGATTGGCACACCAGCCGCTACTAATATTTGTTCACGAATTAAATCGTAATCGATTACCTGTTCAGTGATTGGGTGTTCTACCTGGATACGAGTATTCATTTCCATGAAGTAGAAGTTTCTGTGTTTATCTACAAGGAACTCCACAGTTCCCGCCCCTTCGTACTGAATGTATTCAGCAGCTTTAACTGCAGCTTCACCCATTCTGTGACGTAAATCGTCGGTCATGAAAGGAGAAGGTGTTTCTTCTGTTAATTTTTGGTGTCTTCTTTGTACTGAGCAATCTCTTTCAGAAAGGTGACATGCTTTACCGAATGAATCCCCTACCACCTGAATTTCGATATGGCGTGGTTCTTCGATTAGTTTTTCCATGTACATCCCGTCGTTTCCGAAAGCAGCGGCAGCTTCCATACGAGCACTTTCCCAAGCTTTTTCAAGCTCTTCTTCTTTCCAGATAGCACGCATACCTTTACCTCCACCACCGGCAGTAGCTTTCATCATCACCGGGTAACCGATTTCTTTGGCTACTTTTTTAGCATCTTCAAAAGAATCCAAGATTCCTTCAGATCCAGGAACACAAGGCACGCCAGCAGCTTTCATAGTTGCTTTAGCGGTTGCTTTGTCACCCATTTTGTCGATCATTTCAGGGGAAGCACCGATGAATTTGATTCCGTGTTCCTGACAGATTTTAGAGAATTTAGCATTCTCAGACAAGAATCCGTATCCAGGGTGGATTGCATCAGCGTTAGTTATTTCTGCAGCAGCGATAATGTTAGACATTTTCAAGTAAGACAAGTTACTTGGAGCCGGTCCGATACAAACTGCTTCGTCAGCGAATTTCACGTGTAAGCTTTCTGCATCAGCTGTAGAATAAACCGCTACGGTTTTAATTCCCATTTCTTTACAAGTTCTAATTACACGAAGTGCAATTTCTCCCCTGTTTGCAATTAATATTTTTTTAAACATCCTTTTTTCAATTAGATTATTAGACAATTGGATTGTTGGATTATCAGATTTTCATACATGTATATGTCAGGAAATCTAAAAATCTAAAAATCTAAAATTAAGATGGGTCAACTAAGAATAATGGTTGGTCGAATTCAACTGGAGAAGCGTCGTCTACTAAAATCTTAACGATTTTTCCAGACACTTCACTTTCGATTTCGTTGAATAATTTCATTGCTTCGATTACACAAAGCGTATCACCTTTACCGATTGACGAACCTACTTCAACAAAAACAGGTTTATCTGGAGATGGTTTGCGGTAGAAAGTACCGATCATTGGAGATTTCACTGTGATGTATTTCGCATTATCATCTGCTTCTGCTACTGGAGTAGCTGCTGGAGTAGCCGCTGCCACAGGAGCTACAGGAGCTGCTTGTACTTGCTGCATTGCAGCTTGCATAGGCACTTGTTGAATGTAAGTGTGCTCAGTTGCGCCAGCGTCAGTAGTTTTGATAGTGATTTTGAAATCATCCATCTCTAGTTTTACTTCAGTAGCACCTGATTTTGCTACAAATTTAATTAAGTTCTGAATTTCTCTAATATCCATGATATTCGATTTTTGGTTTATTATTTAGTATCATAAGCCCATTTCAGGTAAATGGATCCCCAAGTGAATCCACCTCCGAAAGATGCAAATATAAGATTATCTCCTTTTTTCAATTGTTTTTCGAAATCGCTCAACAACAATGGTAAAGTACCAGAAGTTGTGTTACCATAACGATGAATATTGACTAGGACTTTATTTTCGTCCAGGTTCATACGTTGTGCGGTTGCATCGATAATACGTTTGTTAGCTTGGTGTGCAATTAACCAATCAACAGTATCGCCGGTTAAGCCGTTACGTTCCATGATTTGTTCGCTCACGTCGGCCATTCCTGAAACAGCGTATTTGAATACTGTTTTACCATCTTGGAATACAGTGTGCAGACCATTTTCAACGGTTTCTTTCGAAGCGGGTAAGATAGAACCACCGGCATCAATTTTAAGGTAGTCACGGCCAATACCGTCACTTTTTAAAATTTCATCTTGAAGTCCAAGACCTTCTTCGTTAGGTTCAAAAAGAACAGCACCTGCACCATCTCCAAAGATAATGCAGGTTGCTCTGTCTGTATAATCAATAATTGATGACATTTTATCGGCACCAATTAGTAATACTTTTTTGTATCTCCCTGATTGAATGTAAGCTGCAGCGTTAGACATTCCGTAAAGGAAGCTTGAACAGGCAGCCTGTAAATCATAGGCATAGGCATTAGTAGCTCCAATTTGGCTAGCAACATATACACCTGTTGATGCCACGGGCATATCGGGAGTAGCTGAAGCCAATATAACCAAGTCAATGGTTTTAGGATCAAGGCCAGTTTTTTCGATTAAATTTTGGGCTGCTTTTATAGCTAAATAAGAAGAACCTTTACCTTTTTCTTTCAGGATTCTTCTTTCTTTGATTCCTGTTCTGGTGGTAATCCACTCATCTGTCGTATCTATCATAGTCTCAAGAACTTCATTAGACAGAACATAGTCAGGAACATAGGCGCCAACGGCGGTTATTGCGGCAGTAATTGTATTCATGTTGTTCAAATAATTCAACTTAAAACAAATGTTTCAAAAAGAGGTTGAAGATACGAAAAAACTTTAAAACAAAGCCACAAACTACTTTGAAAATTCATTTCGGTTATATCCAACAAAAAAACTCTCACATTTCGAGTGAGAGTTCGATTTTCTTTTACTAAAGCGTATTAAGCAACAGCTACTGATTTATCAATAACTACTTGACCTCTGTAGTACATTTTACCTTCATGCCAGTAAGCTCTGTGGTATAAATGTGCTTCTCCAGTGATAGGACATGTTGCGATTTGAGCAACAGTTGCTTTATAGTGAGTTCTTCTTTTGTCTCTTCTTGTTTTCGAGGTTTTTCTCTTAGGATGTGCCATTTTACAAAATTATTTATCCGTTAATAGTTTCTTTAATGCTGCCCAACGCGGGTCAATTTCTTCTT
>DATEDY010000175.1:0-5187 GCA_035281405.1 Flavobacterium sp. | reverse complement strand
AAACTTTAAAGTTTTTATTATATTTGCAATCCACAATGGCGTCGTGGCCGAGCGGCTAGGCACCGGTCTGCAAAACCGTCTACCCCGGTTCGAATCCGGGCGATGCCTCAAAAAGAGTTACAGCAATGTAGCTCTTTTTTTTTTATTAAAATATTCGAATAACTAAAGCGGAATATTTAATACAACCATTTATTTCTATGCCTTTATGAATACCTTTTATTTCAGAAATTATGATTTCATCTCCTCTTTTAGCTTTCAAAATATATTCATAAGCACGTTTGGAAAAATGTTTTCCCTTACATTCAACTGTAGGAAAACCAGGTACTTTACAATTAAAACTTTGTGTTTCGAAAGTATAATTAAAATTAGAATCTGAAGTCCTTATACCTATGTAGGCATTTTTCAGATTTTCTTTTGAAAATTCGCAAGCGTTACAAGAACTATTGTTTATAGCGTAAAATAAATGTGGAAAATCTCTTATTTGAAATGTATATTCTTTAATAATTTTTTTTCCGTTAGTCTTTACTATCTCAACAAAAACCTTAGTTTCATTTCCAGCGCCTGGTTTAATAACATAATTTCCTTCTTTATTTAATGAAACTCCGTCACCTGAGACAGTATAAGATTTTGCATCATTAACAGCTATTGAAATGGGATTAGATAATCCACGGTAAACCACATTCACTTTATCCAAACCAATTACTGATAGCTTAGGTTTTGAAATAGTAATAGTGTCATTTTGTGCATAAAATGAAATAGGTATTAACAATATAAATAGTAGCTTTTTCATAACTTATAAAACTAAAAAAGAGCAACAAATGTTGCTCTTTATAATTTATTTTAAACCTTCTTAATCTTGATAACCGGTGTTTTAGCTACCGATAAATTCAAATCGGATGTAAAGGCAATTTTATGAATAATAATCAAGTTTGCTTTATCATTCTTAATGATTTCATCATAAACATCCTGTGGAATTTTATTTCCGGTAATATCAAAACTTGCTAAAGTATCTCCGTTTGTATTCGTTAAATACAATCGGAAACCAGTAACAGTAATCGTATGATCCAAAAAGAAATCAATCATTTTAATGGAAACTTCCGCATTTAAAAGTTCATTTCCGGGAATTTCAACTACACAATCTGTATTAAGACAACCCTTATGATTAACCAGTAATGCAGCTGTTGGTAATGGCTTTACCTTGAAAGTATGTTCTTCTACTACTTTAGTACTGTCAGAAGTTTCTATATCCAGAGAAATTTTGGCAACATTCCCTGATTTAGGTTTAATGTAATAATTACCATCTTCATTTTTGTAAATATCCTGTCCTTTGATTTTAAATGATTTTGCGTTATTTACAGCAATAGAAACTGGATTAGGTATACCTCGATAAAGAATATTCATTTTATCGGCAGAAATAACTGAAATTTTAGTTTTACTGACAAGAACAGAATCTTGTTGTGCATAAAATGTTGAAGAAAACAGAAGTAGGAATAATAGTTTTTTCATAGGGATTAAAATTAAAAAAGACACTCGTTTAGGAGTGCCTTAATATAGTAAATTATTTGTTTTCTATCTTTTCTATAGTATCTTTTACAAATTGTTTATCAGATGGAAACCAACCTTGTGCTAATAAAACTGTTCCGAAAATAATCAATAAAATACTACTTACTTTTTTGATTTTAATAATATTGGGTGGTGTTAATTTGTTTCTCAATTGCTTTGCTAATAGTATTTTGCATACATCTGTAGCTAGATAAGAAAGAATTACCGTGGTAAAAAACCAAACAATATTTGAAGTTTCCATTTGTAGTCTTGGTCCGAAAGTAATGATAATCAATAACCAAAAACCTAAAACACCAATGTTAATAAAGTTCAATAAAAAACCTTTGATAAATAAGCTGAAATAATCCTTTTTAATCAGCTCAACCACTTCTTGGTCTTCTTCTATGTTTTTACTCGCTTTACGTAGCTTAAAATACGAAATAAGGCCATATGTAAGCATAATGATACCACCGAAAATAAATAAAGCTGGATCGTCTTTTAAACTTTGAATTAAACGGTAACTTCCTAAATAAGCCACACCAATGAAGAAAATATCTCCTAACACCACACCAAGATCAAATACAAAAGCAGCTCTGAATCCTTTAGTAATACTGGTTTCTAACAATACAAAAAAAACGGGTCCGATCATAAAACTCAAAAAAATGCCCAGCGGAATTCCGTTGCTTATAATGTATTGTATCATAGAAATAATTTAGATACCGCAAGTTAATCTATATTCTTTAAAAATCTAATTTTTAAACGAATCTATTTTATTTCATAATAATATCGCCACCTAAAATCATTTGCTTGTTGACTTTTTTAGGTTTTCCATGGATAAAAATGCTTCCGCCAGCACGGACTTTTGCATCCACTACTTGTGAAGCATTAACGTAGATTTCACCACCAGCATTAGCATTTACATTGGCTTGTTTAGCTACACAATCTTTAGCAAATACTTGTGAAGCATTATTAGCTACAACCTCAAGGTTTTCTGTACTTCCAGTTAAATCCAATTTAGAACCCTGAGAAATTCTGGCAGTAACTTTATCGGCTTTTAGATTTAATTTGATCTTAGAACTTTCTTTACCAATTATTTCGAAATTGGAAGCAGTAATCAATCCGCTGGCGCCAATGTTACAACCATCATTAGCTTCAACTGCAGTAAGTTTTACAAAATAGACTTTGGCTAAAATATCATTGCCTTCAGATTCATTTTCGGTAGGAAATTTAATTTTCAATTCATCGTTCTCAATTATCAATTCAACCTTTTCGGCATTAAAACCTGAAATTTCTACTTTGTTCTCAGTAGACGGAATTAAAAAAACAGTGATTTGGTTATATGCGGTTACTTTAGAAAAAGAAGCTACATTTTTTAAAATCTGACCATGTCCTAAAATTGGTAATCCAATTAGAAACAATACAAAAAATAGTATATTTTTCATTTTTACATAGATTAAAAATTAGTAAAATGATAAAAATAAAATAGGTTAAAACCTTTTATACCATTAAGTTATGGTTTCTTTACTGAGAAATGGTAAAAAATCGATGAAGTGTATAAATACTATGTGAGAGGAAAAAAATACCGGTTCTTACATCATTTTCTAAGAAAATAAATGAAGAACCGGCATAGTTGTATTCTGAAAACGTAGGTGTTATTTTTCTTTAGTTACTATCTTTTTTAATTTGAATAGTACCACCCATAATGGTTTTCTGATTTACTTGTGTTGGCTTACCATAAATAGTAATAATTCCACCGGCACGAGCTTTTGCTTCAACAACATCATATGCTGAAATAGCAATATTTCCACCAGCATTTACCGTAACAGTTGCTTGTTGTGTTTTACAATTTTGACCTTCCAAAATTCCTCCTGCAGTTGCAACAACATCAATATTTTGTGTTGTCCCTGATAAATTTACAACGGCACCACTTGACGTTTTTACTGTGATTTTTGAAGCATCAACTGTGATTCTTACTGCACCACCTTCTTTAGCTATGATATCAAACAAATTGGACTTAAATGTTTTATCACCACGAATAAAACTTCCTTCATTAGCTTCGACAGCATCTAATTGCTTGCAGTAAACAGTTGCTACAACATCATCTCCTTTCAGCATTTTACCTAAAGGCATTCGTACTTTTAATTCGTCATTTTTAGTGATTAATTCCACCTGATCTGAATTTGTTCCTGTTAATTCAATTTTATTCTCATTTGAAGGAATAATATGGATTTCTATTTTATCAAAACCGGTTACTTTATTAAAACTTCCAAGGGATTTTGTTGTTTGAGAAAATCCATTCATTGTAAATAATGAAAAGATAGAAAGCGCTAAAATTTGTTTTTTCATATTGATTGATTTTTGATTGACAATAAAGATTATACAATTCAGAAAGAGAAATTATTCGTTTCTTCTGATAAAATGATAATCCAATTGTTTTTTCACTAAATCAGCATTTTTCACTTTAACAATAATTTCGTCTCCAAGTTGCAATAAGCTCTTGGTCATTTCGCCAACTAGCGCATATTGCTTTTCATCAAACGTATAATAATCGTCTTTTATTTCACGGATGCGGATCATTCCTTCACATTTATTTTCGATGATCTCTACGTAAATTCCCCATTCGGTAACTCCTGAAATCACACCTAAAAACTCTTGATCTTTATGATCCTGCATGTATTTTACCTGCATGTATTTGATGGAATCACGTTCGGCATTGGATGCTAAACCTTCCATATTGGAAGTGTGCACACATTTTTCTTCATACACTTCTTCATCAACGCTTTTTCCACCATCTAAATAATATTGTAGCAAACGGTGTACCATAACATCAGGATAACGGCGAATAGGTGAGGTAAAGTGAGAATAATAATCAAAAGCGAGTCCGTAATGACCAATATTATCTGTAGAATATTTAGCCTTACTCATGCTTCGGATAGCCAAAGTATCGACCATATTTTGTTCTTTTTTACCCACAACTCCTACCAACAACTCATTCAAAGATTTAGAAATGGATTGTTTACTTTTGAAATTAATACTATAACCGAATTTTGAAATGACACCTTGTAAGTTCATCAATTTGTTTTCATCCGGTTCATCATGAATTCGATATACGAAAGTTTTTTGTTGTTTTCCTATGAACTCTGCTACTTTACGGTTAGCTAATAACATAAATTCTTCAATCAGGTGATTTGCATCTTTAGCGATTTTGAAATACACGCCAACCGGTTCTGCTTCTTGGTTTAAATTGAATTTTACTTCTACTTTATCAAAAGAAATAGCACCATTCTGCATTCTTTTCTTTCTTAAAATTTTAGCTAATTCATCTAATTTTAAAGTAGCCTCTACAATTTCATCTGAAACCACATAAGATTCTCCAGTAATGGAAGTTTCCAATGGAATTGTATTATCTTTTGTTTCAATGATATATTGCGCTTCTTCGTAAGCAAAACGCTGATCAGAGTAAATTACAGTCCTTCCAAACCATTGGTTGATCACCTGAGCTGTAGGTGAAACTTCAAATACTGCAGAAAACGTATATTTTTCTTCATTTGGACGAAGCGAACAGGCAAAATTTGACAATACTTCAGGCAGCATTGGCACTACTCTATCCACTAAATAAACCGAAGTAGCCCTTTGATACGCTTC
>DATEDY010000174.1:0-7057 GCA_035281405.1 Flavobacterium sp. | reverse complement strand
CGGAATGTCCCAGCTGAAACTGAAGTCATTGATGAAGTAATCGCTTAAGTAAGAATTCTTATCATTGATGTTGTTCAGGTATTGTTTGCCTACAAATTTTGACATTACAGCAAGGTTGATGTTTTTCACCGGACTGAAATTCACAATATTGCCTATGATGAATTTAGGTGCATAAGCAATGTTGGTGTTGCCTAATGATTCCAAAGTTCCCGAAGCATCGGTATAAAAATCTTTATTCAAACTCTCACTGATGCTGATGTTGGGTGCAATTGTCCATTTTGGTGAAAGTGTAATCTTCGCATCGACTTCGATGCCTAGTCTATAACTGTCGCCACTGTTTTCACGGATAGGTGATCCTACGTCGTCTAATTTACCGGTTAGGACTAATTGGTCTTTGTAAGCCATATAGTATCCGTTAAGGTTCAGCTTTATTTTTTCGGTATTGTATCTCCAGCCTAATTCGAAATCGTTTAGCTTTTCCGGTTTCGGAGTGCCGTTCTCATAGTCGGTTCTATTAGGTTCGCGGTGTGCTTTGGCATAAGAAAAATACAAATTGTTGTTAGTGTTGAATTCGTATGTCAATCCTGCTTTAGGGTTGAAAAAGTTGAAATTGTCATTCACTTTTGTCGCCTGAACGCCTGTTGCCTCATAATTTACATGACGCATCTGAAGATCGCCATATAAACTTAATTTGTCCAGTACTCTGTAGGTGGCTTTCAGGAATGCATTGGCGTCTATTTTGTTGCCATAGTCTTCATAGTATTTATCTCCCAATTCGCTGGTTGAAGCGTAACGCGCCCAAATTACTTTTCCGAAGTGGTCTCCTTCGTATTTGTTGGCAGCGCCTCCAAAAACCACATCGATCTTGTCATTTTTGTAGTTTAATGAGAAAGTGGTGCCGTAAAAATTATTATCTAACCACTTCTGACGTATTAAGTCGGTTGTAGTTTGCCCTGCAGTTGGGGTCATGCCGTAGTCTTCAAAAGCAGCATCTTCTTTATAGTTTTCATAATATCCTTTTCCTTTAGTGTAGTGTAGTGCAACTGTCAGGTTGAGGTTGTTGTTTAACTGTTGATTCCAATGCAACTGCGCATGATCTTGCTGGTAGTTGTCGGTTTCATTGTCATAAAAGCGAGTGTTTCCGGATTCATCAGTGTAGATTCCTGCTGAATTGAAAGTAGGGTTGTCGTGAAGTGTTGTGGCATCGACACCATTCCAAGCTTGGTAAGTATGTTCTTTACCACCAAAAACTAATGCTTTTATTTTAGTGTTTTTATTGATGTAATTTCCTTGTAAGAAATACGATTTTAAATCAGAAAACGCTCTGTCAATGTATCCGTCTGACTTGATTTGAGATAAACGCCCGGCCAATTCAAAATGCTCATTAAGTAATCCGGTGCTGAATTTTACGGTATGTTTGTGGGTGTTGAAGCTTCCGTAGGAATTGGCAATCTCTCCCCCTGTTTTTGCAGAAGATTCTGTGGCCAAATTCAAGCTGGCTCCAAAGGCGCCTGCTCCGTTGGTTGAGGTTCCTACACCGCGTTGCAATTGAATACTTTCGGTTGAAGAAGCAAAATCGGGCATATTAACCCAATACGTTCCGTGGCTTTCCGAATCATTGTACGGAATACCATTGATGGTTACATTTACACGGGTTGCATCGCTACCACGGACTCTGATTCCTGTGTAACCCACGCCATTTCCGGCATCGGTTGTGGTTACCACTGAAGGTAGGTAATTCATTAAGACAGGGATATCCTGACCTAAGTTTCTTTTGGAAAAATCTTTTTTGGTGAAGTTGGAAAAGGTTACCGGTGTTTTTTCGTCTGCTCTGGTAGCTTTTACAATAACTTCTTCTAAAGATTTTGTTTGGGCTGAATCTTTTATTTCTTCTTGTGCAAAAGAAGGAAGTGACAGTAAAACAGACGCTAAAATAGAGAAGCCTGTTTTAACTGATTTTGTACTTCGTAATTTGTACGAAGTACGCTTGAATACATTTTTCATTCGTAAAATGGTTTACAAATAAAAGGGGCAATTATTCTGTTTAAATTAAGTAATGATTTTCTCGCAGAAGCGTTAATTAAAAGGCCGCTTCGCCAGTTGGCTCTTTCGCTAAAATGTCCTGTGGACATTTTTTAACGCTCAGCCCTCCCTAAACAGCATTACCTGTTCCAGGTTCATTGGGTATAATCTCAGCTCGTTATTTAGAGCACCCCTTTGAGACGCCACAAAAGTACTTCAATTTTAAAGAAATAAAAAACGAATTAATATTTTTTGAGTTCAAAGGTATTACCGTCAAACACACCATAGGTGAAATAGCCTATCCAGTCGCCCAAATTGATGTATTTTGAGTTTTCATTGAGTTGGATTTCCATAGGTAAATGACGATGTCCGAATACAAAATAATCATAATGCTTTTTGGTTAGCTTCAGTTTGGCATATTGTACCAACCACTCGTTTTCTTCTCCTAGGAATTTTACATCTTCATCACCTGAAATCAGTTTGTTCTTTACGGAAAGGTATTGTGCTAGTTTTACACCAATGTCCGGATGCAACCATCGGAACAACCATTTTGAAAACGGATTGGTAAACACCTTTTTCATGCGTTTGTATCCTTTGTCTCCAGGTCCTAAACCGTCTCCGTGGCCAATTAAGAATGTTTTGTTGTTGAAAGTGAATTCTTTGGTGGTGTGGTATACCGGGATGTTCAATTCCATTTGGAAATAATCATCCATCCATAAATCATGATTGCCTACAAAGAAATAGATGGGAATACCACTGTCGCGAATCTCGGCCAACTTGCCCAATACACGCACAAATCCTTTAGGAACAACTGTCTTGTATTCAAACCAGAAGTCAAATAAGTCTCCTAATAAAAATATAGCTTCAGCATCATGTTTGATTTCGTCCAGCCAAGCTACAAATTTCTGTTCACGCGGAAAGCTGGCTTCGGGAGTGGGAGCTCCTAAATGTTGGTCACTGGCAAAATATATCTTTAAGGATGGGGAAGTCGTCATTCTGTTTTATTTGTTCCAAAGATAAGAATTGTTCCATTAATTTATGTGGTATTCTCACAAAGGAAAAGAGCCTCAATGAATGAGACTCTTTTGTGGTTTTGCGGCCATCTTAACCAAAAAATTGTTGCAAAACTATTGTTGTGGTGCGTTGGCGTTCGGATTAGGAACAATACATCCCAACCAGTTGAAGGCGCCTCTTGCTACATTGTCATACGTAACATAAAAATACCCGCTACGTCCCCAGTTTGCTCCCCATGAGTTTAGTACTTTGAACTGGCGGGTATTGTCATCATATCCCACAATGCAAACGCAATGTCCTCCCTGACGCGAACCATAAAGGTTAGCCCATACGTGATTGTTGTTGCGGATGTCATAGAAACTTTGGTTCACATCAAAACAAGCGGCTACTGGATAGTTTTGGCTTAGATAGTATTTGATGTCGTTTACGTTTTTAGAGTTTACACTAAACCATCCTCCTGTTTTTCTTCCCGCTGCCCAGGTTCTTTGTTGTGTTGTGGGTTGGGTATAACAACCTCCAGCTACATACGGCATTTGAATGTTACTGCATTGTCCTTGGTTTTTGATCAGATTCATGGCGTCATTAGGGTAAGAACCGGAACCACAATTGCTGATTTTAATCTGATTGTACACATAAGCAGCACTTCGCACGGCGCCTGACCAATTGGATTGATGCACCGTATTGTTGATGAAGCGGGTAATTCCGTGAGCGGCATAACCTACTCCCCAGCCTACGCAAGAACCCTCGCTTCCTTGGTCACCAACCGGTGGTGAAGGCAGGTATTTTGATACATCCAGTCTTGCTGTCATAGCATTTCTTTGTTCTGCTGCAGTTAAGTCAGGACGCAGTTCGGTAATTCGGGCTTGGTATTCTTCCGGGCTTAATGCTTTTATGCTTTTTAAGTATTCTTCCGAAAAAGGTTCGCATCCGTATCTTCCTTTGTCAAGAAGATTTACGTGTCCGTCCATCAACCTCTCCTGTGGTGAATTAGGGTCTTTTCTGTCGTTTTCACAACTCACAAGAGTTAAGGTTCCCAATACTAGCAGGCTCAGTTTTTTTGCCCATGATTTTAATTTGGTGGTTTTCATAATTAGTTTGGTTTTTTGACGTTAATAAATTTATTCTTCCAAAAATATTGTTAAAATTTTTGTAAATTAGTATTGAATCCAACTATAAGTTTGACTTATCTTCAGCATAACTTTTCATAGATAAGGGAACTGTTTAACCTATTTGAGTATGGAAAAGATTATTGAACAATTGAAAAAAGGCATCCTGTCAGCTCCTCCGGTCCTTACCAGTTCTTTAATGGGAGTGAAGCATTGGAAAAGGGCACAATACATCACTTTGTCTGAAATCATTTCTGAACATTTAGCCAAATCTGAATTCTTACAGGGAGCACGAAAAAATGAGTTAGGAACCACTTTATCTAGTACAACACTTCAGCGTATTTTTACCAATGATTATTCAGGTTATGAAAACCCGGATCTTCGCTTTCTGAAAACACTCGACAAATTGGCTATTTTTTTAGGGTTTTCGTCTTTGAATCAATTCCTGTCCAATGAAGCGGTTGTAGTTGTTAAAGAAAAAGATGTTGTTTCTGTACCAAAAAATAAAGAAGATGTACTCGCTGAATTCGAAGAATTGATTACCAATTATTGTCAGGAAGAATTCAATAGTCTTTTAAAACTTCCCGAAGTGGATTTAGGAAATCTGTCGCATTTTATTTTTGAAGACGGACCACTCACACAACGTATTCATGATTTGATTAGCCAGATTGCACAATTGGGTTATTTGCTTAACAGTACTAACAATCGGTCTAATTTTGAATTGTATGATTTCAAGCTTTGTTCTTTAAACGAAACAATGGCAGTGGTAACGGTACAAGAATTCTGGAATTTGGATTTCAGGGATGATGACGGGAATTTCCGAAATGCGTACAGTCATGTGAATATGCAGACTTACTTTATCAAAAAGCAACACAACAAGTGGAAAATTTGGGACAACCACAATCCAGATTATACTACTATTATTGCGGATATGGATCGAAATATGAGAAGGAAGACTGTCGCTTCTTATAAAACCGTAAAGGAATGAACGTTGGTTTGTCGTACATATAAAATGAAATCCCGGAATAGTCTGGGATTTTTTTATTTTATGATGCTTGTAATGTGTTGTGAATTAACTTGTTAAAATGTGGATTATTTTCAATAAATTTATTCGCTTTAAATTTTAAATCCCATTCAATGAAGAAAAAATACTTTATGCTTATCTTATTTGTTTTTAGTAGTTTGTTTGTAGGCTACGGACAAGTATGCTCAGCACCGACTAACTTGGCTGTACATAATGTTACCGGTTCGTCTGCTGTAATTGGGTGGACATCCGGAGGAACATCATCACAATGGGAAATTTTCGTGCAGCCCGCCGGTTTGCCTGCTCCCACAACACAGCAAGCCTCATTTTTTACAACTGTAAATCCGTTTACAATTACAGGTTTGTCACCTTGTGCTGCATATGATGTGTATGTAAGAACGATTTGTGATCCAGCAACCCGAAGTAATTGGTCGAGTCCTTTGACTTTTGGACAGAACTCTAACTTGGTGAGTTCGGTATCCGTTTCAGGTTCTATAGCGACTGTTACGGCTGCAGGGGGTGTAGCTCCATATCAGTATTCTTTGTATGTAAACGGAACCATCTCCGGTCCTCAGGCTTCCAATGTTTTTACCCTTTTCGGATCCGGTGCCTATGATTTTGTTGTTACTGATGCCACGGGTTGTACAAGTGTTATCACTTTATATATTAGTAGTATCGGTTTAGAAGTTCAAAGTCAGTATGCCGATTTTAATAACGATGGTTTTACCAGTGTAGGTGATGTTATTGATTATCAAATCAGTGTTAAGAACAATGAGTTTTCTCCGATGACTAACATTGTGATGCATGGTTTTAATGCGACTGTTTCGGGAGGCCCAATAGGTACTTTGAACCCGGGAATTACAGATTCGACAACTTTTACGGCAAGGCATGTACTTACACAAAATGATATTAATGCAGGTAATGTTGTTGCTAATTTCAGTGCTTCTGGTGATTACAATAATACGACCATTAGTAGTCAAATAATGGAAACAACGGCACTGAATATTTCAAGCGGTATCCAAATGAATGCCTTTGTAGATACCAATAACAATGGAATTCAGAATGCTGGCGAGATCAATGTTGATGTAGGAACTTTTAACTATCAGGTGAATGGAGGTCTGGTCACTTCAGTGAGTTCGCAAAGCGGAAGACATACAGTTTATGAATCGAATCCTTCTTCGGTTTATAATGTGTCTTATGCTATCCGCCCAGAATTACTTCCAAGATATAGCATTGCTACAGCAAATTATACTAACGTAACTGTTCCGACTAATTCCGGAATTACAACGCTTAATTTTGCTTTGACTGAATTACCGTATACCGATTTAAACGTTGCTCTTTTTCCATACGGAGCACCGCCAAGACCAGGATTTACCTATAAAAACCAAATTGTTTATAAAAATAACGGAAACACAACAATTGCTAGTGGAACACTGACTTTTACACATGGTTCAGCAGTGTCGATTACCAATGTTTCTCAATCGGGAACAACTCCGATCGCCAATGGATTTACGTATGCGTTTACCAACCTATTGCCTAATGAGGTTCGATATATTACGGTGGAGATGCAAGTACCGACAATTCCAACGGTTAGCTTAGGTCAAATTCTGACCAATACTATTGCTGCAACCGGGGTTTCCGGAGATATGAATTCGCAGAATGATACGGCTAACCTGTCGCAGACTATCGTAGGTTCGTATGATCCGAATGATAAGTCGGAATCACATGGTGGTAAAATTGTGCATGCTGCTTTTACATCAAATGATTACCTGAATTATACCATCCGTTTTGAAAATACCGGAACCTATGAAGCTGTCAATGTACGTGTCAATGATGTTTTAGACAGTAAGTTGGATGAATCAACCATAGTAACGATTAATGCGAGCCATCC
>DATEDY010000173.1:0-3237 GCA_035281405.1 Flavobacterium sp. | reverse complement strand
CCTTCTTTTTCAAGTTCTTTTTCAATGACACTTAAAATACGCAAACTCTCCGATTGTTGTTCGATAACAGTTTCGGTGATGTCCTTAATTAAATCTTGTGGTGTAGTATCACCGATAATTTTATCGCTTTTCTCACCAGATATACTCAACCGTCTGATGGCTGCATAGCGTACTCTAAAAAATTCGTCTAAATTATTCGAGAAGATACCCAAAAAACGTAATCGGTCTAATAAAGGAACTCTTTCGTCTGCGGCTTCTTGTAATACTCTAAAATTGAAGGCTAACCAGCTCTTCTCACGATCAATATATCTGTTTTCGATGGCTTGCATTTAATCTATATGTCTTTCGGAAAAATGGCTTTAATAACTTTTCCTTTGTTAATGTTTTCCCAGAAATCCTCTTCGAATTGTAAGTACACAAATCCCGAAGTAGGAACATTCTCAATGTATTTATCCCCAAATTTATTGACAAAATTTGTAATAGCATCATTATGCCCGAAAAGAATTAGGTTTTGAATTGAATTTTCACATTTTTTAACCTCTTTTTCCAGTTCTGATCCATTGAATGTGTACAAATTTTCTTTAAAAACTATGCTCCTAGTGTCTAAACCAGCATTTTCACAGAAAAGATAAGCCGTTTCAGATGCTCTTACTGCAGGACTGGACCAAATAAATAACGCTTTGGGTAGGAAAACCTTTGCAGCACTTGCTATTTTTTTTATGTTTGAGATTCCTTTTTCAGCTAACGGTCTTTTTTTATCATCCAATCCAAAATCCCAGCTTGATTTTGCGTGTCTAACTAAAATTAATGATTTCATAGGCTAACCGATTTTAATGATTACAGTATCATCTTAATTTTCAAAATGTTAAGTAAATTACAAAAAAATTGTTAATTCAAAGGAAATATTGGTTACTTCATCGAAAATGGGTCTGTAAAGATTTTCCGTAAGAAATATTATTTTACATTTGATTCAGGAAAACGCCCAAAGATTTTCCTCTTTTAAAGGATAAACGAAAATACCACTTCAAAGTTTATTCTTAAACTTAAAGGAATAAGTTAAAATACCACTTCAGAATTTATTCTAAACTGATGTAGAAACCATTAAAATTTAGTGGCTAACTCTATTCGTCGTCGTTGCTTTTGCAATTGCGGCCAAATCTCTGTCTCTTTTATTTTAATTAAAACTTTTAGCGTATGGAAAGTAGTAATACTCTAATGTTATCGGGGAAGAGTCTGCTCAAAGTGTTCATAATACTTTTGGTATCACTCTACGCTAACGTCTCTCAAGCACAATTGGATTTGAGAACCTGCGGCTATAATTGTACTTCAAACAATTATACTTTGACAGATGTCTTTCTAAGCCTTACTGATGTATACGGTGTTCCAATTACAAACACCACTTGTACAATAGGCAATGTGCAACAAGTATATATTCTATTGAATTATACTTCAAATGCGAACTCAAACATTTATTACACCCGTTTCTTTGCCGATTTGTCGATCGACGGAGTGGTAACTCCCTTGAATATTCCCCTCGGAACAATTGCTCCGGGCGGAGGTCAAGTGCATTTATATGGGCCCTTTAACTGGACCTGCGGACAAGAATTGCTTTTAAATAATATTCTTGTTGCATGGAGAACGAGTGCAAGCCAAGATCCCGGGCCAAATTACACCTGTAACAGTTATAGTAATTCACAGTGTGATTTTTCACCAAATATGGTTATATCAAAACCTTTGGCCGTACAATTTACTTATGTTGGATGTACCAATGGTAATCAATCCACTATTCAATTTACTTCAACAACAAACGGAGGAATTCCTCCATATACTTATGCTTGGGATTTTGACAATAACGGAACAACAGATTCTACTATTGCTAATCCGACGCATACTTATAGTTTACCGGGAAATTATACGGCTAAATTAACTGTAACTGATTCACAAGGTTTGGTCAATTCATATTTGGTGCCAATCGTTTTTCCTTCAGAAATTACACTTTCAGCCAATATAACCAACCTCAGCTGTGCTGGTGGAAATACTGGTGCTATTGACTTGTCAGTTTCTGGCGGAACCGCGCCCTACACTTACTTATGGAGTAATGGAGCAACTTCACAGGATATATCAAATTTACCTGCCGGAAGTTATACCGTTACCGTTAAAGATGCTATCAATTGTACCAAATCAGCAACCTATGTTATTGCTGGTGGAGATACAACTCCTCCTGTAGTTACTGCTCCAAATGATATTACTTTGGAGGGTTGTAACGAAAGTGCTGTAACCGATCTACCCTTCAGCACAACTGAAGTAGTGATTACTTTGGCACAACTTCAGGCTTTGGGAGGAAACGCAACCGATAATTCAGGCGGAAATTTAATAATCAGTTACATAGATGTAAAATCAGGCAGTTGTCCAATTGTTATTACAAGAACTTTCTATGCAAAAGATGCCTGTAACAATGTGGGATCTGATACACAAATCATTAACGTTGACGATACAATTGCTCCTGTATTACCTTCTGTATTACCTCAAAATGTAACCGTTTCCTGTGATAATGTTCCAGCAAATTCTAGTTTAACTGCCAATGATACCTGTAGTGGAAGCATTACTGTTCAAGGTGTTGATTCTATAACCTCATCTGCATGCGGAAGTGAATATAGCATCAGCAGATTATGGACATTCATCGATGCCTGTGGAAATTCATCTTCACATACTCAGGTTATTACTGTACAAGACACGACTGCGCCAACATTCAACGGGCAATTACCGGCTAACGCAACTGTTCAATGTGATAACGTTCCTGCTCCTGTAGTACTGACTGCTTCTGATAACTGTGACAATAGCGTTCAGGTAGTTTACTCAGAATCTTTTGCAGGACAAAACGACGGTTGTAGCGCTAATTATGTAATCACCAGAAACTGGTCAGTAACCGATTGTGCCGGTAACAATACACAACACACACAAATTGTAACTGTACAAGATACAACTGCGCCAACATTCAATGGACAATTGCCAGCTAACGCAACTGTTCAATGTGATAACGTTCCTACTCCTGTAGTACTGACTGCTTCTGATAACTGTGACAACAGCGTTCAGGTAGTATACTCAGAAACTTTTGCAGGACAAAACGACGGTTGTAGCGCTAATTATGTAATCACTCGAAACTGGTCGGTGACTGATTGTGCTGGTAACAATATACAACACACACAAATTGTAACTGTACAAGACACTACTGCACCA
>DATEDY010000172.1:0-10820 GCA_035281405.1 Flavobacterium sp. | reverse complement strand
TTTGTATAACGGATTTAAATCAATGCTTCCTTGCTGGTTTTCATCAGAATGAATCAAACACATATCATCAATATAGGCATAACCGAAATGACCTCCTAAACCACATCTGGCAGCGGTATATTCAATAGTGAATTCTTCATTGTTGGGAATTGACGAAATGTCTAAATTCCCCGACTGCCAATTGGCTGTATATAAAATAATACTACCGGCTTCAAAGTTGGGCGCTTGGGTGAATGTGCAGTTTGTCGGATCGCCAATAATACAAAACTCGCTAACAACAACACCATTTTTATTAAGTATTCTTGCCTTGAAAAAGGGTTGCTCATTATTGTGACCTGATTCTTCAATACTTTGTAAAACAACTTTGAAATTGAAGTTTACCTGAGTCTCATTGTTGGTCTTGAATCGCTTCGCCTGAACAACACTCGAAGTGGTAGAGGATTCTTTATGATTTATTTTTAAAGCATATTGGTCAAAAGCTTTAATGTCACCAATGTATTCGTCTATATGATTGGAAGGAACTGTCGTTGCCATCAAATTAATCGCCGAAGGATCATATTGATTAATATAGGTTGTAGCCGTAGTTGTTGGCGTTACACATTGTGTAGGATTCGACGGATTAACAGTCGTGTACAAAAAGTGCTTCAGAACGTTCACTCCGTTAACAGTTTCAAATTCTTCAAAATAACTGTTACTGCATAAATAAACGGGAGTAAGTGTACTCTGTTTTTTATTGTTCAATGCCATTTCTTCTTCGCTCTTTTTAAGAAGCAATTTTCTCTGAACAGGATCAGTAATCACATGTCCTTTTTTGTCTTCTAAGACTTTATGACTTTGAAGTGATTGGTTTTTATTCGTCTGATTGTTGTTTTGTGAAAAAAGGGTAAGGGGGAAAAGTAAGAATAAAAGTAGAATTTGTTTCATTTATAAAAATTTCCGCAAAATTAAGGCATTAAATAACAAAAAAATAACCGATGAGCTATATTTGAATAGGCTTCAATTCTTTAACGTTTCTATTTGGTATATGATTTTTTTTATGTCGATTTTGTATAAATAAAGTGGGTTATTTTCCGTTGTTAGGAACGATGTTTTACTCAATACTAAAGTCCTCGAAAGTAGAATTTGTTTAAAAATTCAGCAAATCCACGATATCATTAAAAATATGGAGTAATTTTGCCCCATAATAGTTTTCAATGTACAATATCCTACTCATCACTCCGCCTTTTACTCAGCTGAATACGCCATACCCGGCCACAGCATATATTAAAGGTTTTTTGAATACGAAATCCATTACTTCGTTTCAAATGGATTTGGGTATCGAAGTGATTCTGGAATTGTTTTCTAAAGAAGGACTGACTACTATTTTTGATCTTGTTGCCGATGAAGTAACAGAAATGTCCCCAAATGCCGAAAGAATCCTAGCATTACAGAAGGAGTACATCAAAACCATCGATTCAGTGATCGAATTCCTGCAAGGAAAGAATCCAACACTGGCACGCCAAATCTGCTCTGGGAATTTCCTTCCGGAAGCAGCACGTTTCGCACAGCTGGATGATATGGACTGGGCTTTCGGATCCATGGGAATGCAGGATAAAGCAAAACACCTGGCGACATTATACCTCGAAGATCTTTCTGATTTTATCGTGGAATGTGTGGATGATAACTTTGGCTTTAGCCGATATGCCGAACGCCTCGGCCGAAGTGCTAACTCGTTTGATGAACTGTACGATTATCTGCAAACAGAACCAACATACATTGATGCCATTACGTTGCACCTTTTGAATTTGCAATTGAAGAAGGAAGACCAACCGAAACTCGTTTGTTTCTCAGTGCCGTTCCCGGGAAATCTTTACAGTGCCTTCCGTTGTGCACAATTCATCAAACAAAATTACCCGGAGATTAAAGTATCCATGGGTGGCGGTTTCCCTAATACAGAATTGCGCGACCTGAAAGATACCCGCGTATTCGAATTCTTTGACTTTATCACGCTCGATGATGGGGAATTACCTGTCGAATTGCTGATTGAAAGTTGTATAAATAAAAATGCAACCGAATATAGAAGAACATTTCTCCTGGAAAATGGGGAAGTGGTCTATAAAAATAATACCACTCGCCACGATTACAAACAAAGTGAAGTGGGTACGCCTGATTACACTGATTTATTGTTGGATAACTATATTTCAGTGATTGAAATTGCTAATCCAATGCATAGTCTCTGGAGTGATGGACGATGGAATAAACTAACCATGGCACACGGATGTTATTGGGGGAAATGTACGTTCTGCGATATCTCTCTGGATTACATTAAAGTTTACGAACCTATTCACGCCAAAACATTGGTGGATAGGATGGAGGAACTGATTGCCCAAACTGGGGAGAACGGTTTCCATTTTGTCGACGAAGCGGCTCCGCCTGCTTTAATGAGAGAAGTGGCGCTGGAGATTTTAAGAAGGAATCTGACGGTTACGTGGTGGACTAACATTCGCTTCGAAAAGAGTTTTACATCCGATTTGTGTGTATTGCTGAAAGCTTCCGGTTGTATTGCCGTGTCCGGCGGACTCGAAGTGGCTTCCGACCGTTTACTGGAACTGATCAAAAAGGGTGTTACAGTGGAACAGGTAGCAAAGGTCACCCGAAACTTCACCGAAGCTGGTATCATGGTGCACGCCTATTTAATGTATGGCTATCCTACGCAAACGGTTCAGGAGACTATTGATAGTTTGGAAATGGTGCGTCAAATGTTTGAACTGGGAATCCTGCAATCGGGTTTCTGGCATCAGTTTGCCATGACAGCTCACAGCCCGGTTGGAATGAACCCGGAAGAATTCGGTGTGACACCGCAATTGAATGAAATCACTTTTGCTAATAACGATATTCAGTTCAAAGATAAAACCGGAATCAACCACGATAAGTTTAGTTTCGGTCTGAAGAAGTCGTTGTTCAACTACATGCACGGAATCTGTTTTGATTACCCGCTGCAGGATTGGTTCGATTTTAAAATTCCCAACACTAAGATTGATCCTGATTTTATCTATAATAGTTTACACGAAGAAAATACGTTCAGTACAAAACCGAATGCCAAAGTAGTATGGGTAGGTGGTAGGCCTTCTTCTGAAATATTTACGAAATCCAAAAAAGGTAATTCTTGGGAAATGATGAAACTAACTTTCCACGATAAAAGGGAAACGTTTGATATTACAGTCGATAAGGATAAAGGCGAATGGTTGCAGTTGTTTTTGGATAAAGTAGCGGTAACAGCAGATAAACGAAGCAACTTTAACGAAATTAAAACGGATTTTGAAAACAACGGTTTCGATGATTTTGAACTTTTTTGGTATTCAAAACCAATGCAAATATTAAGAGATAGTAATCTTTTAGTGTTATAAAAAACTACTTTTTTTTCCTTTAACAAGTTAAAAATATCTTTATTTGGGTATTGTTTGTTAAATAGTTTAAATTTTACTAAGTTTATAGATGATAATCCGTTAAAGCATGAAAAAAATCGACAAACTTTCAATCTATTCGAAGTTACTACTGTTGATTTTTGTTTCAAGTGTGGCATTTATCCTCTTATTTCTTTACCTTTTTTATTATACCTTAAAACAAGAAGATGAGGTATATACTATGACCCAAAAACAGCTGAATGATGAGGTGAACTCCCTAATGAAGCTGAACTCTGAATCGCACATCTCAACCATCGTAGATATCAGTTATTGGGACGAATTGGTGAAGTACATCAGAACGAAAAACCAAAAATGGTTTGATGACGCCGTCGGAAGTGCTATCCATATGTATTTTGTTGAATACTTGGGAGTGTATGATTTAAATGGTAACAAGATCGGTGAAAAATATACTTCGGAAATCAAACATCCCATAAACTTCCTTTCCAAACGCTTACTGGAAGAGGTTTACAGAAAAAAACTGGTAACTTTTTATACTTGGTTACCTGAAGGCTATGCAGAAGTTTTTATAGCAACCATACATCCTTCAAACGATCCTACAAAAGCTAAAACCAAACCAGAAGGTTTTTTTGTAATGGTACGACTGTTGGATTCCGAGTATATTGAACGTCTGGAGCAAATCAGTACTGCTGAGGTTTCTTTTACCAATTCTGAAAGTGATAAGCTTCTTTTTGATGATTATATCAAAGGGGTTCATGTCTTGAAATCTTGGGACGGTAAAAAAGTAACAGTCATTGCTTTTAAAAGAAAATTCTTTGTGAACTTCAATGATACGGAAAAGATCCTGACCATCATCATGATTTCCTTTATCTTATTTTTAATCATTTACATACTGTTTTTGCAACGATGGGTTTCAAGACCATTGTCTTTAACGACGCAAATTCTGGAAACAGGGAGTAAAAAAGCATTGAAGAAATTGAAATCTTCACCAGGTGAGTTTAGTAAAATAGGTGTTTTATTTGAAGAAGCCTTCTCCCAAAGAAAACAATTAGAGAAAGCAAAAAGAAAAGCTGAAGAAAGTGACCAACTCAAAACGGCTTTCTTAACAAATCTATCCCACGAAATCAGAACACCAATGAATGCCATTATTGGTTTTTCTGAACTGCTCAAAGAAAGCGATATCGATGAGGAAGAAAAATTAAACTACATAAAAATTATTAATAAAAGTGGAACTAATCTGGTTTCTATTATTGATGATTTGATCGAAATGTCTAAAATTGATGCTAATCAGGTGAAACCGAATATCTCAAGTGTTAATTTGGAATCATGCATGAACGAATTGTACAGATCCATTGCAATAACCATTTCTAAAGAGAAAGAGGTAGAATTCCGACTTGTAGAATCCAATAATCCAATTACAAGCAGAATCTTAATCGATGAAATTAAATTGAAACAAGTTTTGATTAATTTAATCACGAATGCAATCAAATTTACCCATAAAGGATTTGTGGAATTTGGCTATAACAAAAGCACTGATGGCTCTCTGATCCATTTCTTTGTGAAAGATTCCGGATTAGGAATTGATGAAGATGATCAACCGTTTATTTTTGACCGATTTCGTAGGGTAGACAGCGATTATTCTATCAAAGTCGGCGGATTGGGATTAGGATTGGCTATTTCAAAAGCCTATGTTCACTTGCTTGGAGGAAACATTGAGCTGGAATCCAAAATGAATGTTGGTTCTAATTTTAAATTCACTATCCCTCTGGTAATCGATACCGATACTTCTAGGAAGTTTAGAATAAATGAAGAAGGTAAAGAAATTACGTCCGGTAAAACAGCTACTGTCTTAGTGGCTGAAGATGATAATATTAATTTCTTATTGATTGAAAAGCTACTGAAAATGAGACGCTATAATGTGATCAGAGCCAGAGACGGTTTGGAAGCAATCGAATTTTGTAAGCAAAACAATGATATCAATCTGGTGCTGATGGATATCAAAATGCCGGGGCTGAGCGGTTATGACGCTTTTGCAAAAGTGAAAGAAATAAATCCGAAAATGCCTATCATCGCACAAACGGCTTTCTCTTCTACAGAAGAAATTGAAAGAATAAAAAGCTTCGGATTCGATGCCTATATCACCAAACCTTTGGATAAAGAAAAGCTATACGATTTACTTACGTCTATATTGAATTAAAAAAAAAGCTATTGTGCTGTTGTAAACCTAAAACCGATACCATGAAGGTTTTCAATGGCAATACCTTCTTCAGAAGCCACTATCTTACGCAACCTGGAAATGAAAACGTCCAAACTTCTACCCATGAAATAGTCATCATTTCCCCAAAGTAATTTCAGGATTTCTTCTCTTTTTAACACCACATTTTTATTGTCCAAGAATAATTTTAAAAGTTCAGCTTCACGTTGTGTCAGCGTTATTTTTTCACTTTCTGAAAAAACAAAGTAGTTCTTACTGTCAAATTGGTATTTTCCAAGCGCATAAATGGTATTTTCAGGAGTGTTGTTTTTGGAAGAACGTTTTAAGAAAATTTCAATTTTTAATAGTAATTCTTCAATACTGAAAGGTTTTACTAAGTAATCATCAGCGCCTAAACGCAATCCTTTTATACGGTCTTCTTTTAATGTTTTGGCCGAAAGAAATATAATAGGAATATCAGTGTTGACTTTCCGAATGGTTTCGGCTAATTCAAATCCGTCCATCTTTGGCATCATAATATCAAAAATACATATGTCGTAAGGGATTGTTTTAAATGCGTCTAATGCCATAGCACCATCATTTGCATGGGTGACGTCATAGTTGTTTTGTTCCAAATTGTCTTTGGTTAAAAACGCCAGTGTTTCATCATCTTCAGCATATAGAATTTTAATTTTTGTCATTATCTGATAGGTATTAAAAGCGTAATTGTAATTCCTTTTTCAGGATTGTTTCTCGCCGAAATTTTCCATTGGTGCTGGGTACATATTTTCTTTACATAATATAAACCTAATCCGAAACCGCTAACCTCATTGCTTTTTGTACTCGGAATTCGGTAAAATTTATCAAATATAAAAGAAATGTTTTTGTTTGTGATCCCAATGCCATTGTCCACAAATTCTATTTTCAATTGTTTGTTTTCTTCAGATAATTGAATAACGATTTCCGGTTGGCATTCACAGTATTTAATTGAATTATCAATAAGATTGTATACCAAATTAGTGAAATGAAACGCATCAGCTTCAATAGTGTATTCGGCTTTTTTGGAATCAATAGTGATGCTGGTTTCAGGATATTTTAACTGAATGTTTTCAATAACCGATTTAAGTATAGGAATGACTTCAATCGGTTGTTTGTCTAAAACCAGTGGTGAATTATCTGATTTCGCAATATTTAAGATTTTTTCAATGTGATGATTCAGTTTATGCGTTTGATCAATGATTATTTTGCTGTATTTTTCCAGTTTCGGATCTTTTTTGATGTTTTCCTGTTGGTTTAAGTAATTGGATGCAATCAAAATAGATGAGAGTGGTGTCTTGAACTCGTGTGTCATATTGTTGATGAAATCACGCTGTAATTCTGAATATTTCTTCTGTTGGATTATGGTGTATATGGAATAGACATACACGAGCAAAATGATGATCAGTGCAAACGATAAAACAAACCAAAACCGAAGTGAACTAAATAAATAGGAGGTTTCATTCGGAAAACGCACCGCAAAATAATAGATTAAATTTTTGTGCTTCGGGAAATAAATGGAAGATTTTTTCGGCGTTTTATTGGTGAAAGAAATATAGTTGCCATAAACCATTTCGTCGCTTTGGCAATTGTACATGGCATATTCAAAATCGGTTGTAATGCCTATTTTACCAAATTCCACTTTTAGGTAATGCTCCAGGATTTCAGGTTCAAAATCATTGTCAACATTGATAATGTAGTAATCATTAGCTACTTTCTTAATCGGATTGTTGGCTGGGATTTCATGATTTGTTCCTTCATAAAGATGCTTTACAACATTTAATAATGCAATGTGAGCCTTTTGAGAAAACTTTTTCTCTTCTAAATTAAAGGCTTCTTTTGTCCAAAGCAATTGTGCAATCAAAATACCAATGGTAGCAACAAGACCAAGGACGATTATTATATTTAGATTTTTTGTTTTCAAAATAGAGAATTGATACTGTAATATTACTGAAAAATAACAAGCAGAATTACCATTAACAAGTCGTTAACAAACATTTAAAAGCGCTTAACACGTACCTATTTATTAATAGAATACTTTTGAATTGTTCGAATGAGCAAAACACTAATCTAACTTAAAAATAAAAGTATGAAAGTAATTAAAATTTCTTTTTTGGCACTAGCTTTAGGCTTAATGTCTTTCTCAGTTGCATCAACACAAAATGAACCAACTGTAAAAGTTGCAACAGAATCAACAATAAAATGGAAAAGTGAGTTGATTGATTTAGGTGATATCCCACAAGGAAAGCCGGTAACTATCGAATTTGAATTTACAAATACTGGTAAAACGGCTGTGATTATTACCAATGTGAAAGCATCTTGCGGATGTACAGCTACAGATTATACAAAAGAACCTATTGCTTCTGGAAAGAAAGCAACAGTTAAAGCAACTTACAACGCTGCTGCAAAAGGTGGATTTACGAAAACAGTGACCGTGACAACAAATGCGGAAGAGGCTCCAAAAGTGTTGTCGTTCAAAGGAACTGTGATATAATAGATTTATAGAGGTTAATTAAGCGAAAAACTCCAAAGCATTATTGTTTTGGAGTTTTTTATGTTTGTAAAGGAAGTTAAAACTTCCATTGTGCTAATTTTTTAGAGTTACGCTTTTTATAACTAATGCCTCGTAACAAAACAGTTTATGGAAATCGAAACTGACTCTTTCATAACCGTTCCATCTCCAGTTGCTTCCCCACGAGTTTTTAATGATGAAACCTTGATCATCATAACCAATAATAGTGACAACATGATATCCGTATTGCTTGGTGTCTGAATCAGTTTGAACATATTTTAAGTCTCCGTTTAGTATTTTTTCGATTACATTGTCTGAGTAAATGTTTTTGGCTTCCGTAAAACTCATCAGGTTTCCGGTTATGCCAAAAAGTGTGTAGCCAAGATCAGGAGTAATGGTGTTGAATGTTGTTGATCTGTAATTTTTCCAAGCGGGTTGGTATAGTTTGTAGCTCACCGGAATGGCTTTAATTCCGTTTTTTAGCAAAGATTTTAGGTGTTCAACATTCTTGGAGGCTTTAATATCCAAAAAATCATATTCGTTGAGGAAAATTTTTGCTTTTGGTCTATAATCTTTTAAAAGTCTCATAAAACCGATTCCAGGTTCAATAAAATCATTTGAAAATTCAGCTTCTGTTTTGTACCATTTTTTAGTCATTTTTGTATCATATGGTAGTTCAGCTTCGGTAATGACGCCGTCTGCAATCAATGCTTTTGGGTATGAAGCAAGGAATTGACCGGCTGAAGTTCTCTGTGTAGCTATAAATTCATCTGTTTTTTGTATTGCATAGAGGTATTTTTCACTTAAGTCTTTCGGTACCCCGTCAAGAGTTTCCAATGCAGCAGCAACCCCAAATGCACTGCAGGTATTTCTTTTTCCTTGATCTTTTACAAGTGATTGGGCATTCCAATGAATAATTGTTTCCGAAAATAATTTTTCTGGAGGAATAAGATCTCTATTTTGGGCAATAGCACAAATAGGAATCCATAATAAAAATTGTAAAGTTTTCATTTGTAGTTATTTAAGTTTGTCTTAAATAAAGTTAATGAAAAAAATACAGAATTTTACTACGTTTTTAGTTTTTAAAGAAAATGTTTATTCTTAATTTGCCGGTTCTCCGTATAGATCGAATTCGGTTGCATCGAAAATTTTGATCATGGCAAAATCACCGGTTTTCAAATAATGCTGAGAAGCATCAATTAATACTTCGTTATCTACATCCGGACTGTCAAACTCAGTTCTTCCTACAAAGTATTGTCCTTCTTTTCTGTCAATGATACAACGGAAAGTTTGTCCGATTTTCTCTTGATTCAAATCCCATGAAATTTGTGCCTGAATTTCCATGATTTCTGTTGCACGCGCTTGTTTCACCTCTTCAGGAACATCATCTTCCAAAGAGAAAGCATGTGTGTTTTCTTCATGAGAGTAAGCAAAACAACCTAAACGTTCGAAACGCATTTCTTCAACCCAATTCTTAAGGATTTGGAAGTCTTCTTCGGTTTCACCTGGATAACCAACAATTAATGTCGTACGGATAGCCATTCCTGGGACAGCTGCACGGAAGTCTTTCAATAACTGAGTAGTTTTTGCGTAAGTAGTTCCGCGACGCATTGATTTTAGTATACTATCAGAAATATGTTGTAACGGAATGTCAATATAATTACAGATTTTCGGTTCGTTTTTCATTAGTTCCAAAACATCCATCGGGAAACCGGTTGGGAAGGCATAGTGCAAACGAATCCATTCGATACCTTCAACTTTTACTAAGTTTTCCAGTAATTCTGCCAGATTACGTTTTTTGTATAAATCCAATCCGTAATACGTTAAATCTTGAGCAATTAAGATCAATTCCTTCACTCCGTCAGCTGCTAAACCTTCGGCTTCTTTAACTAATTTTTCAATTGGTTGTGAAACGTGTTTACCACGCATAATCGGAATAGCACAAAAACTGCAAGGACGGTCGCATCCTTCTGCAATTTTTAAATAAGCATAGTTTTTTGGAGTTGTAGTTAGACGTTCTCCTAATAGTTCATGCTTATAATCGGCACCTAATGCTTTTAATAACAAAGGCAAATCGGTAGTTCCGAAATACTGGTCTACATTGGGAATTTCAGCTTCTAAATCGGGGCGATATCTTTCAGATAAGCAGCCTGTAACGAAAACCTTATCTACAATACCTTGTTGTTTTTTGTCAACATATTCTAAAATCGTATTAACCGATTCTTCTTTGGCATTATTAATAAAACCACAAGTGTTAATTACTACGATGTTACCCTCTTGTTCGTGAGCTACATCTTTACCATTGGCTTTCAATTGTCCCATTAAGACTTCACTGTCATAAACATTTTTGGAACAACCCAGTGTAATTACATTAATCTTGTTTTTCTTTAACGATTTGGTTCTCATTGCTTTAATTTAGGAGCGCAAAATTACAATATTTATTTCAGGTAGCGAAACATTTAAGAGAGTAAGACTGAATTTAACGGGATTTTGTAATAAAAAAGCCCACAAATTAGTGGGCTTTAGCTTTTGCAAGTGTGTTTTTCTATAATTCAAACGAAAGAGTAACAACCACATTGTTGTTTTTTATGGTGCTATTAGCTCGGTCGGTTAAACCTGTACTAAACATTTGGTAGCCATAATCTCTTTTTGAAGTAGAGTAAGCAAAATCTAATTT
>DATEDY010000171.1:0-4306 GCA_035281405.1 Flavobacterium sp. | reverse complement strand
CTGGTTTCATAATTAAATCATTGTGTGCAACGTAGTTATACGAGCAATCTGTTAATAATAGGGCACAAAAGTAAGTAAAGATTTTTAACAAATCAATTAGGGAATGTTATAATTTTTAATTGATTGCATATTTTTTGAAGTCCTTGATTTTCTCTTTTCATGAATGATTTTTTGAAAACTACCTGATATTACAATCAGCTGAGTAAAAAAGTATTGAGATTTAAAGGTCTTTCAGTAGAACTAAATAGCTTTTCCAATGGCTTTTTTTAAAAAAATTGCTTAAGAAAAATTTTACAGATTATTTATGAGTAAACAATTTTTTTATTCCCAAATTCGTTGAATATTTGTAAGACTTTTTTTAAAAAAAAACAAACAAGCAAAGACAAGTATGCACTTAGTAAAAAAGCTTTTAATCCAAAATAAGTATTCAAACGTTGTTGACGAATTTGAAGATTTATTTTCATCACATCCCAATTATCCCAGCTTATTCGCTATTACAGATTCGTTGAATCTTCTTGAAATAGATAATATTGCTGTAAAAATTCCCAAAGAGCAATTTGCCGAACTCCCCGAAATATTCCTGACACTTTATAAAGGGGAAATGGTTTTGCTGTATAAAAATAAAGAGGGAGTGACTATTGAAGATGAAAAAGGAAAAAAGAAGAAGCTGACAAGTCAGGAGTTTCTTCCGGACTGGGATCTGATTATAATAGCAGTTGAACCAAATTCTGGAAAGCAAATACAAACTATAGCTAATTATAAATGGCTTTCTTTCGTCTTGCCAATTTTATTGTTGATTGTATTTTCGGGATTTTTGAACGGATTTTCTATTTATCCGCTTTTATTGTTAAATACCTCGATGTTAGGATTGTTTTTGAGTGTTTTAATAGTACAGGAAAAGTTTGATATCAAAACCGAATTGGTTTCTAAATTCTGTAATTTTAGTCCTGAATCTTCTTGTGATTCGGTTATTAAGTCTGATAAAGGAACAATTACGAGCTGGCTTAGTTTTGCAGATTTACCAGTATTGTTCTTTGGTATTAATTTTTTCTCATTACTCATACAACCTGTTCAGTCTGTTCCTATAGTTACCGGATTGAGTTTGATAGCTGTTCCTTTTTTAATGTATTCTGTATGGGTTCAGAAGGTCAAAATAAAAAAATGGTGTTTTCTTTGTTTGGTTGTTGCAACAGTGATTTTTATACAAGGGTTGTTTTTTCCTTTTATTCAAAAATCAGGCATTGCGTTCGATTCTCTCATTGGGACATTGACTTATTTGTTTTCAGTGATTTTGGTTTTTTCAGGATGGATGCTGCTGAAGCCTATTGTGGAGAAGGAAATTAAGGCGACCAAAGAAGTGCAAGAATTAAAAAGATTTAAAAGAAATTTCAAAGTTTTCCAATCGCTTACCAAAGAGGTTAATTCGGAGATTACTCTGCAGAAATTCAAGGGGATAGAATTTGGCAAGCCCAATTTTAGTACTAATATCATACTTTTTTTAAGTCCAAGTTGTGGACATTGCCATAAAGCATTTCAAGATGCTTATGAGCTATATAAATGGAATCCCGAGAGTGTTTACTTGAACGTCTTATTTAATATTAATCCTGAGAATGAAAACAATCGATTTAAAACTATTGTTGAAAGTTTATTGATTGTAAATTCTTTTGATTCCCAAAAAGCACAAGAAGCGCTTATAGATTGGCATATCCATAATCTGGATATTGAGGTTTGGAAAGATAAATGGCAGGTAGCAACTAACGATATACTTGTTAATAATGAAATGCAAAGTCAATACAATTGGTGTTTGAGTAATGAATTTAATTATACACCGATTAAAATTGTGAATTCAAAACTTTTTCCTAATGAGTATGAGATTTCCGAATTGAAGTTTTTTACAAATGATTTTGAAGAAGAATTCCAATCGCATTATGAAAAAATAATACAAAACTAAAGTGTAAAAAATATCCTGGCCAGGAGTAGACTGAGTCTCGACAGTCTTTAAATGATTGAGAGGTAAATTAAACTTAAAACTATAACTATGTTAAAAAACATTTTAAACTTAGATGGTGCTCAACAATTATCTGGAAAAGCACAAAAAGAAATCAATGGAGGAAATCCGGTTTGGTGTGGTTACTGTATCTGTGATGATGGATCACGAGTACATGCTTGCGGAAATGCAGCAAATACTTGTTTAGTTGCTTGTAACTCTTAATTGTATTTCCTATGTTAAAAAACATTGTAAACTTAGAAGGTGCTCAAGAGTTATCTCAAAAAGAGCAAAAAAATATTAATGGAGGAATCCCAGCTGGATGCCGTTACCAAACTTGGCCAGGAACTAGCTTGGCAAATTGTATGGCTACAAAGTCTGAGGGATACAACTATTCGTATAGTGCCGGAACTTGCAAAGCTTATTTTTGCGGTCCAATTTTACCACCCCCTCCATATTAATAGGAAATAGAAAAGGGGGAAATCTCCCCCTTTTTTTATTAGTGAAGCTTAACAGGCGGTTTTTTACCACTTGATTTTATCTTTTTAAAGATTACTTTTGCTGAAAAATCCTACTGAGCATGAAATCATTAATTTTCTGTTTTCTTTTTCTGACTTCTTCAATTGTTTTTTCCCAAAAAGAAATTCGATTGACAGACAAAGAGTACCTCGAATTACAGGATAAAACACGATTGTTTATAAACTCAAATGTAGACAGTGCATTTGTTTTTGCCAACCGCATTGAAAAATCAGACAATTATATACATAAAGTGTTCGCTAAAGGTGCAAAATCATATTTGTTCCAAATCCAGAGAGACAGCGTTCAGTCCAAAAAATATTATGCCGAAGCTCGTAGGCTTTTGGACAAAATTCCGGACAGTCGGGAAAAACTAAAAAATGAAGCTTTTTTGTTCAATTTCGGCGGCCTTTCAGAATGGAAAAGATTTAATTTCAGCGAAGCTTTAAATCGATTCCTTATAGGTAAAAAACTTTCGAAAATGGCTGGAGACCTGCCTCAGGTGGTTAAATTCAACAACAACATTGCGTTGATTAATTCGGAGGTTGGTAATTTTAAGCTGGCTATTAAAGCTTCAAAAGAAATGGACGCGCTTACCAATAAAATAGAATATCTTTATTCTGACGAGCAATTTATTAGAAGTAAAAGCAGTATAAATCTGAATTTAGGTACATTTTATGAAAAATATTATGTGACCGATAAGTCCAAAAAACATTTATTGGATTCTGCCGAGTATTACTATAAAAAAACGTTGAATTATTCCAAAGATATTGCGCTGAATAAGATTAATGCCAAAATCAATCTGGGTAATGTTTATTATGAGAAGAATGATCTGACAAAGTCCAAAAACATGTACTTGGAAGTTTTGTTTCTTACAAAACAAGATTCCGGACTTATTAAAGAATACTATACAACTTTATATGATTTGGGCAGTCTGTGCTTCACACGAAAAGAATACGATGAATCGTTGGTCTATTTTCAGAAGGTAGATTCTATTTACAAAATCCATAAAATTGATCAATGGCAATTTGCTAATTCGAATTATTACCAGGCGAAAATTTATAACATATATGGAGATGCAGATAAAGCAAGTGCTTTTTCCAAAGCATATATTGAAAGTTATGAGGAGAATGAATTCAAACTCAGTAAAGAAGCTTTTGAGGTCAATTTAAAGCTGAATCATGAGGATGTTAAAAAGGAAATGCTTGATATTCAAGAGAAGTATAAGTATGATATATTGTTAAAGTACTTTGGAATAGGTATTTTAATCATTTTGTTAGTTTTGCTGTTATTTATTAAAAACAGAAGAGATAAAAAGAAGATCAATGAAAAAGTGAATGCCATTATTGGACAGTATAAGATAGAACAACAGAGTGCCATCACCATAACCGAAAGTAGTCAGAGTGAAATCGAAGGGAAAGTGGAAACATCCGACAGCTATGTGAAGAAAGATGTAGTGTCTATTAGTTTGGATGAGGAAAAAGAAAATGAGATTCTGGAAAAACTGGCCTCCTTGGAAAAAAAATTCTATTATCTCAAGCCGGATTTTACTCAACAGGCTGTTGCTAAAAAAATAAAAACCAATACGACTTACCTGTCTTACGTAGTCAATAAAAAATTTAATAAAACCTTCAGTGAATATTCTAATGAACTGAAAATTAATTATGCCATCAATGAGATGATTTCCAATCCAACATACAGGAAGTATTCTACTCAAGCGATTGCCGAGAGCGTTGGATTTAAAAATGCTGTTTCTTTCACAAGGTCTTTTAACAAAAGAACAGGGGTTACCCCTGCTCAATT
>DATEDY010000170.1:0-2353 GCA_035281405.1 Flavobacterium sp. | reverse complement strand
AAGACCTGAGATATAAAAAGGTTTAAAGTTTTTCATAATATGAAATTAAAAATTTTGATAAAAGTCTGAATTTTTCGAGTAAATGTAATGAATTTAACATTAGATTAATATATCCTCACAACGGAATACCTCTTTAAGGCGTACCCCTTTTTCGGTTTGTTCCACGGTAATGATCTGATTGTGGGCGTCATGTTCGAGCCACAAATAGTAATTATTTTCGGCTGCAGTGTTGAGGAATTTGGCTTTTTCAGGCAATGTTAACAAAGGTCGGGTATCGTATCCCATGACGTAGGGGAGCGGCAAATGGCCGGCTGTGGGTAATAAATCGGCCATGAACACGATAGTTTTGTCTTTGTATTCGATATGTGGGATCATCATTTTTTCTGTATGCCCATCAACGTAGAAAATTCCAAAACCCAATTCATTAGAAATTCCAAAATCTCCTTGAGGGCGGTTAACAAACTTTAGTTGGCCACTTTCCTGCATTGGAAGGATATTTTCGGTAAGGAACGATGCTTTTTCGCGGGCATTCGGTTTAGTGGCCCAATCCCAGTGGTTGTCATTAGTCCAGAAGGTCGCGTTAGGGAAAGCGGTTTGGTAACCGGTTTTGTCTTTGTTCCATTCCACACTTCCGCCACAATGATCGAAATGCAGGTGCGTCATGAAGACATCGGTAACATCTTTACGGTGGAAGCCGTATTTAGCTAGAGATTTATCTAAGGAATCATCACCCCAAAGCGAGTAATAGCCAAAGAACTTATCGGATTGTTTGTTACCCATTCCGGTGTCGACCAGTATGAGTCGGTTCCCTTCTTCAATAAGCATACAGCGTGCGGCTATATCGATGAGGTTGTTGTTGTCGGCCGGATTGGTTTTGCTCCAAATGGTTTTTGGGACAACGCCAAACATGGCACCTCCGTCCAATTTAAAGTTACCGGCTTCGATAGGATATATTTTCATAGTTTTTATAATGGTACACAAATTTAGGATATTAGTTGGAAAGTTGAAAGCGTAAGTTGAAAGTTAGAAAGTTCTTTAGAGTTATGAGTTATAAGTTATGAGTTACACTGAAAATTGTACCTATTTAAGAAATTCAACAATCCAGTAAACCAATAGTGTAATTGCACTTATAGAGTACTTACATAGTACTAATCCATTACTAATACTAAACTTATATAGCACTTTACCATGGATGAACTATGGATGAACCCTAGGGAACACCAGTAGGAATAAGGGTTTAGCGATTACTCTTTCAGGAACAGGAGTCGGTTTCAATCGCAATTTTTGTTAAAAAACGGCAAAAAGCGACAAAAACGGCAAAAAAATCATCTGAAGTAAAAGTTTGGCACGGCAATTTTTATACGGTTTCCCAAAATGTGAATTTACACTTCAAAAGTGGAAGTCATGTCTATTGGAGCATACCATTTTGTTTTTGAATGCGATACAACGATAACGAATCTGACAGGCTCCAGACCTGCCAGATTAGAGCAACATGATAATGTATTTAAGCAGCTTGTCCAGCTATTTGTTCCGAACGTTTTCTTGGGATAATTTTCCCTTCCTTTTGAGCGAGGCGGTAGAAATAAATACCGATAAGCAGTAGTACAGTTACGGTAAATATTGAATTTTCGACACCCACTGCACCACCGTTAAGGATTTCAGGGCCGGTGAATTTCGACTGGATGATACGTCCCATATCGTTGAGTCCCGTCAGATTGGAGCCGTAAAAAATCTGGGCAAAATTCCAGCTCAAGTGAAAGAAGAAAGGCAGCCATAATTTTTTCGAATACACAAATAATACCGTCATGGTGAAACCCCATACCAAATCGACAAAGAGGCTAAACATATTGGCATTAGGATTGAACATGTGAGAGGTTTCAATTAGCATTATGATGAAGATTGCTATGTTAGTGCCTAGCCAGTTTTCCAATATTCTGGCTATCAAAGCTCTATGGAACAAGTCTTCTATTAATGCTGCGATGACCAATGTGCCAAAGAGTTTCAGTGAGTAATATTCGGTTGATATTCCAAAAATCTGATAGCAACCTGAAAGATAGAGGATGAGTATGGTGATGGATATGGCTCCGAAGCCCAGAATACTGCTTCCTATAATAGTTTTTGGGAAGTTTTTTAAAGACAGCTCGGTGATTTCTCTTCTGTCATACAATCGAAAGAAGCAATAGTATGCGAATAGCAACACAAAGAAGGAAATGGTGTGGATGATGGGATCGGCGATGTTCTTGTCTGGGAAGACACTGTACAAAACAGGTTTAGAAATGAAGTTTTGCACGACTACAAATACTCCGAAACAGAAAGCGGTTCCGAGTACCATTTTCGTGAGTGGAAAATGGAG
>DATEDY010000169.1:0-2251 GCA_035281405.1 Flavobacterium sp. | reverse complement strand
CTTCATTACCATAAGTTGCCAAAAGATATTCGGCTATTTGATTTGACAAATTGTCAAGTTCAGCATAAGAATACGATTTTGAATCATCCTTTAATGCTTGGCTGTTTGGCGTTCTTTCCGCTTGTTCAGAAAATAAATCAACAACTGTTTTATCCTTCGGATAATCGACTTGTGTGTTATTGAAATCTGATAATAATAGTTGGCTTTCAGATTCGGAAACAAAATCTACAGATGTAAGAAGTGCTTGTGGTTTTTCTAAAAATTCTGTCAGAAGACTTTCAAAATGCACAAACATTCTGTCAATCAGATATTCGTTATAAATATCAGTGTTATATTCAATTGTAAGTCCGAGTCCTTCAGCTTCAACAAACGTAAAACTTATGTCAAACTGCGAAGTTTTTCTAGCAAAATTATAATCGCTGACTTCAAGATCTGCAAGTCCATCCTTATTAAGACTGCTTAATTGTCCTTGATTTTGTAATACAATCAAAACATCAAATAATGCCGAACGGCTAGTATCCCTTCTTAATTTTAGTTTTTCAACTAACTCATCAAAAGGATAACTCTGATGGTCATAAGCATTTAATAACGTCTCTTTTTGAACTCCCAGCAAATCAAGGAAACTGCTTTCTTCTTTGAATGATGTACGGATGGCAAGGGTATTGAGAAACAATCCCATTTGATTTTCCAGATCTGGATGTTCTCTTCCAGCTATCGGAGTACCAATTATAATATCGTCTTGTCCAGTATAACGGTATAATAAAGCATTGATACCTGCCATCAAAGTCATAAATAACGTAACATCTTTTTCCTTCGAAAACGCTTTCAGCTTCCCTAAAAATGATTTTGAAAACTGACGGTTTATGTAATCTCCGTTATACGTTTGAACCGCCGGACGTGTTTTAAAACTCGGTAATTCCAGAACCGGTAATTCACCTTCAAACTGTTTTAGCCAATATTGTTCCGATACTTGTTGTTTTTCCTGCTGCAATGCATCATTTAGCCATACTGCATAATCTTTATACTGGATATTTAATTTTGGTAAGTCGATTGTTTCATTTTGCATTAATGCATTATAAATTTTCACAATCTCAGATATTAGCAACTGAATCGACCAACCATCACCGATGATATGATGAATCGATAAGAAAAACACATACTCATCCACTTTCGATTTAATTAGAGAAGCTCTGACTAATGGTGCTTTTTCTAAGTTGAAAGGAATACTGTTTGTTTCCATCAAATAATCAGAAATAGCATTCTCCACGTTATCAGTTGCGCTGAAATCTTTTTCAGTGATACTAAAATCCGTTTCCTCAACAGCTACTATATATTGATGGATTTCTCCTTCCTTACTTGTTTTAAAATGTGTCCTTAATATCTCATGTCTTTCAATCAACAATTGGAATGATTGTTTGAATTTATCTGCATTGATATTACCTTTTAATTTAACGGCTGCCGGCATATTGTATGCCAATGAACCGCCCGGCAACTGGCTCAATATCCATAATCGGCTTTGTGAAGCTGTCAATGGGTACGATGCTGCCTCAGAAGCTTTTGGTATCGCCACATACTCAACATGTTTCAATTGTGCACTTAAACCTTCAACTGTTGAATTTTCAAAGAAAGAAGTAAATGATACTGTTTGACCCAATTGCTTTTGGATTCGGTTAATGACCTGGGCCATTACCAAACTATGACCTCCGAGTTCAAAGAAATTGTCAGCAATCCCAACTTTTTCAACACCCAATAGTTCCTGCCAGATTTCAACCAATTCTTGCTCTGTCTGATTTCGTGGTGCTACATATTCCTTTTTAACAATATCATACTCTGAAATATTTGGTAATGCTTTTCTGTTGATTTTCCCGTTAGGCGTTAATGGAAACGCATCTAATACAAGGTAGAAACCAGGAATCATGTATTCCGGTAATTTCTTTTGAAGGAAAGCTCTCAAATCCGATTTATCGACTTCTGAATCAGAAACCATATAAGCAACCAGTACTTTAACCGAATTTGTTTCTTTCACTCCAACAACCACTTGTTTCAAATCTTCAGAATATTGCAAAATGGCATTTTCAATATCTCCCAATTCAATTCGGTAACCACGGATTTTCACCTGGAAATCATTTCTGCCTAAAAATTCAATTTCACCTTTGGTGTTCCATTTACCTACATCGCCTGTTTCATATAGTAAACTGTTGTCACTGAATGGATTTTTAATAAATCGCTCTTGGCTTAAAGATTCATTTTT
>DATEDY010000168.1:0-4024 GCA_035281405.1 Flavobacterium sp. | reverse complement strand
CGACGGGATTTTTTTATGCTTAATTTTTCCTAAATTGCCCACATGAATTGGCAAAGCTATATTAAAAGTTATCAATCGTATTTAAAAATTGAACGAGGACTTTCACAAAACTCAATCACAAACTATGCTTTAGACATTGAGAAACTCTGTCATTATCTAACAGCTAACAACATTAGCGTATCTCCAATTCAAATTAACGAACAAACCCTTCAAGAGTTTATTTATGATGCTTCTAAGAGCATTAATCCACGTAGCCAGGCGAGATTAATCTCCGGCTTGAAAAGCTTTTTCAATTACTTGATTTTTGAAGATTACCGTCCCGACAATCCATTAGAGTTAATTGAGTCACCACGTTTAGGCAGAAAACTACCGGACACACTCAATATTGCAGACATAGACAATTTAATTTCTGCAATTGACTTATCTTCCAACGAAGGAGAAAGAAACCGCGCCATGCTCGAAACGCTTTACGGTTGTGGTTTGCGTGTTTCAGAATTAGTTGGTTTAAAGATATCCGATTTGTTTTTTGACGAAGGCTTTATCAAAATCACCGGAAAAGGTAACAAACAACGATTCGTACCTATCAGTCCGCTGACTCAAAAATACATCGCCATTTACAGAAACGAAATTCGTCCGCATGTTCCCATCCAAAAAGAATTTGGCGACACTTTGTTTTTAAACCGAAGGGGAAAACAACTTACCAGAGCCATGATCTTTACCATCATCAAAGATTTGGCTAAAAAAATCAATCTTCATAAAACGATTAGCCCTCATACATTCCGACATTCATTCGCAACGCATTTACTTGAAAACGGTGCCGATTTACGTTCGATCCAACTAATGCTAGGCCATGAATCCATAACAACAACAGAAATCTACATGCACGTTGACCGTAAGCACTTAAATCAGGTCATGCAGACTTTCCATCCGAGGAACAAATAAAAAAATCCCTCAGAGAGGGATTTTCAATTATTTCAAGATACTATACAATTCATCAAAAGCGACGGTTTGTTGCTCACCTGTAGCCAGGTTTTTGACATTGTATACGTTTTTCATCACTTCTTCCGCACCAACTATCACTGCATAAGGAATACCGCGTTTATCGGCGTGTTGGAATTGCTTACCTATCTTAGCAGCATCCGGATACAATTCTACTTTGATTCCTTTCTGACGTAGCTTCGAGATCGCTCTCATGGCATATTTAGCTTCGGCATCACCAAAATTCAAGAAAATCGCTTTAGAAGTCGTCGTTACTGTTTCAGGGAATAAATTCAACTCTTCAACAACTAAGTAAATTCGGTCTAACCCAAAAGAAATCCCTACTCCACTCATATTCTTCAAACCGAATATTCCTGTCAAATCATCATAACGGCCACCGCCACCAATCGATCCCATGGCAACCCCTTCCGGAGCAGACACTTCAAAAATAGCACCGGTATAATAATTCAACCCACGGGCCAAGGTAACATCCAGATCTAAATTAGCCGACAGTAATCCTATTTCCTGTACGTTTTCGCAAATGAATTGCAATTCTTCCACTCCTTTTTTTCCTTCTTCTGAGGTAGCCAACAAAATGGATAGTTTTTGGATCTTTTCTTCAATAGAACCATCGAAACTGAATAAAGGCTGTACTTTTTCAATCGCTTCTGCGGTAATCCCTTTTTCCAACATTTCTTTCTTCACACCGTCTTCGCCGATTTTATCCAGCTTATCCAATGCCACAGTAAAATCAATCAGTTTGTCAGAAGCACCAATTACCTCAGCAATTCCCGATAAGATCTTACGGTTATTGATTTTAATCGTTGTTCCTTTCAAACCTAAATCGGTAAAAACAGCATCATACAACTGTACCAATTCCACTTCTTGCCATAATGAGGTAGAACCCACCACATCAGCATCACATTGATAAAACTCTCTGAAACGCCCTTTCTGAGGTCGGTCAGCACGCCATACCGGTTGGATTTGATATCTTTTAAAAGGGAATTCTATTTCATTTTGGTATTGCACCACATAACGTGCAAACGGAACTGTCAAATCGTAGCGTAATGCCTTTTCAGAAATACGGCTCGTAAATTTATTTAACTCAATTCTTTGCTCCAAAGTAATGGTTTCGGCCGAATTTGCCTGTAACTCCTGCAAAGAAGTTGGCAAATCAATTTTCTTTTTATCAAAGAAAAAGTTACCCGAATTCAGAATCTTAAAAATCAATCGGTCTCCTTCTTCCCCATATTTCCCCATCAACGTTTCTGAGTTTTCAAACGTAGGCGTTTCAATAGGTTGAAATCCGAATCTTTCGAAATGCGTACGGATCGTATTGAAAATATAATTACGTTTTGCCACTTCGGCGGGAGAAAAATCACGGGTTCCTTTAGGAATACTTGGTTTTTGAGCCATTAGAATTATGAGTTATAAGTTATGAATTATGAATAGACATCATAATCGACCTTACAAATATCTTACATTTTAGACGAATACTAAAATTTTGAAACCGATTGTAACAAAAAACGTAAATTAGTGACTTATTAGCTATGGTAGGATTATTTAGAGAAAACGTAAAAATTGCTTTAGGGTCGATCAAAACCCAATTGCTTCGTACTATTTTAACGGTATTGATTATAGCCATCGGGATTACCGCATTAGTAGGAATTCTAACTGTAGTATCTGCTTTGGAAAACACCTTGTCCAAAGACTTCGCTTCCATGGGTGCGAACACTTTCACCCTGAATCAATACGATAATTTAACCCGTACTGAAGGTCACGGCGAACTAAAAAAAATCAATCCTATCATTTCCTATCCTGAAGCCAAAGCATTCAAAGAAAACTTTAATTTTCCATTTGCGCATACCTCTGTATCATTTACTGCCACTGCAAATGCCGAAGTAAAGTACGAAAATGATAAAACCGATCCCGAAGTTTCTGTATTAGGGATTGATGACAACTTCATTCCCAATTCGGGTTTAGAAGTAGTCAAAGGAAGAAACCTCAATGCTTTTGATGTCGAAAACAACAACTATGTTTGTGTATTGGGTTCTGATTTTGAGAAAAAACTATTGGCCGATATCAATCCGATCGACAAAACCATTTCCATACGCGGTGCTAAATTCAGAGTTATTGGTGTTTTAAAAGAAAAGGGATCCACTTTTGGAAACAGTCAGGACTTACGCGTATTGATTCCTATTCAAGTAGCCAGAACATTATTTACGGCTCCCCGTATCAATTATTCCACCAGTGTAATGATTGACAGAAAAGAATTATTAGATGAGGCTGTTGACAATGCTGTTATTGCCATGCGCAAAGTACGCAAGCTCAGTCCGGTGGAAGGAGACAACTTTGGTATTTCGAGAAGTGATGATTTGATCAATAAAATATTAGGGATTACACAATACTTAGGAATATCGGCTTGGGTTATTGGTGTGATTACCATTTTTGGTTCTTCCATTGCCTTAATGAACATCATGCTCGTTTCTGTAACCGAAAGAACCCGTGAAATTGGTACCCGAAAAGCTTTAGGCGCTAAAAAAAGTACCATTGCCATGCAGTTCTTTATGGAAACCTTGGTTATTGGTCAATTAGGTGGCTTAGTAGGCGTTATTCTGGGGATTTTAATTGGCTTCCTGATTTCAAGTCTGATCGATTTCAGCTTCGTTATTCCATGGCTGGCCATTTTTGCAGCCTTTATCGTTTGTTTTATCGTAGCAATTGTTTCGGGTTCCTATCCTGCCATGAAAGCAGCAAAATTAGATCCTATTGAAGCATTGCGCTACGAATAATTCCAGCACTTAACCTTCCGCTTTACTCATCTGAAAAGTAGTTCTCCTAACTTTATAACTAGTTCACCTAATTAAGTTTGGAGTTCTCCTTACTTAGTAACTAGTTCACCTAATCGAGTTTGGAGTTCTCCTTACTTAATAACTAGTTCACCTAATCGAGTTTGGAGTTCTCCTTACTTAGTAAGTAGTTCACCTAATTAAGTTTGGAGTTCTCCTTATTTAGTAAGTAGTTCACCTAATCGAGTTTGGAGTTC
>DATEDY010000167.1:0-2189 GCA_035281405.1 Flavobacterium sp. | reverse complement strand
TGGAATTCCATTTCCACCACGGGATAGGTCTTGATTTCGCCAGAAGGATTACGTGAAACAATCACTGCCAGTTCATTTTTGAAAGGAACCATATCTTCAGCGATGCATTCCACGTCAGGTAAGCCTACTAAGTCAATTGTGGAACGGACAATTTTGACGCCGTTTCCATCATAACCAAACTGAGCACTTTTCCACACAAAAGGAAAAGCTAAGGCTTCTTTTTCAATAGCTTTATTCAAGGCATCTAAGTCAACAAAACGCTGATGTGCTGAGGTAGGGATGTTGTTTGCTACGTAAAAATCTTTTTGTTTGCCTTTGTTTTGAATAAGGCGTAGTGTTTTGGGTGATGGATAAACCGGTAAGCCTTCTTCTTCTAATTTATCTAGAGCATCAAGGTTTACATTTTCGATTTCGATAGTTAATAAATCCACCATTTTTCCAAATTGGTAAACGACATCAAATTCCATCAGACTTCCTTTGTAAAAAGTGTTGCAGCCAAATCGGGCAGGAGCTTCATCGCTGGGGTCAAGAACTAAGGTTTGAATGTCAAATTTTCGGGTTTCGGTCAGGAGCATTTTGCCTAATTGGCCTCCTCCAAGGATTCCTAATTTAAAATCAGAAGAAAAATAATTCATTGTGTTGTAGTTGTGTGTGGTGCAAAGATAGTATTTTTTAAAAATACATCACGTAACTATTGGTATCTGATGGAATAAATTGTAAACAAAAAACCCGGTAAATTACCGAGTTTTGAGAAATAAAAATATTGAGATTTAGGGGGCAATTTTTGTTCTTGTGGTTTTTGGTTGTTTTTGGAGCTATGGTGGATCACATTATATTTCTATATGTAAACGCTTTAATCTCATAAGGCAGAATTTGTTTCTGATACGAAATCTCGCTTAGGTAAAATTAGTGCTATTCGTACTAAAAGACTTACGGTTTTTCAGTGTAATTTGTTAAAATTTTACTTAAGCTTTATTTCAACTTCTTTAATGTGTTGCGAGCGGTTGCTTTATAGGCTGCAGAATGTTGAGCGTAGTCTTGTTGGACAATAGTTTTGAGTTCGTCATGAACCCAGTCGTATTTCTTTCCTAGCACAAATAAAGTTTTAATGGCGTATGATTTTGTGGCCACTTTTTCATCGCGGATTAACCAATCCAGACACATCTCAATAATTTGTGTTTCCTGAAGTTGTGATAATGAAATTCCATTAGCGCGATGATTGCTTTTGGCTAAGAAGAGGCAAATTCTTGAAGCCGGTCTTATGGCAGAATCATTTCTCAAGCTGGGGATAGTTTCTAAAAAAGATTCAATAAAAGGGACAAAGACTTTTAGTTTTTTTTCGCAAATCAATTCTAAAATCCAAAAGGCTTTATAGTGATTTTTGTCATCTAAATCAAAAGCAACCTGAATTATCTCGTTAAGATAATCGGGATTTCGTAATGCTAAATTTCTGTTTTGCTCACGATCTTTGCGATACGCGGCACAATTTTCAATTTTGATGTAAAAGTCTGATTTCATTGCTCAAAAATAATTAATTTCTGCAGACTCAACTCTTTTATTATCTTTGCCCTTTATTTCTAAACACAACTATGGAAGTTAAATTACACGATAAGTATTTTGAGCCTTTTATTTCGGCGCAGGAAATTGATTTTGCAATAGCCAACATGGCCAAGCAGATTGAAGATGATTTTCAGGATGATGTTCCTGTTTTTATAGGTGTTTTGAATGGCGCTTTTATGGTGCTTTCAGATTTGATGAAACACTATAACAGTCCATGTGAAGTGTCATTTGTGAAAATGGCATCGTATGAAGGTACTGAAACGACTAATGAGGTAAAGCAATTAATTGGTTTGAATCAAAATTTAGAAGGCCGTACCGTAATTGTGGTGGAAGATATAGTGGATACCGGAAATACAATTGAGGAATTGAAGCATATTTTCAAAAGCCAGAATGTAAAGCATTTTAAAATTGCAACACTATTCTTAAAACCGGAAGCTTACAAGAAAGATATCAAGTTGGATTATGTAGGAATCAGAATTCCGAATAAGTTCATAGTAGGCTTCGGATTGGATTATGACGGATTAGGGAGAAACCTGAAAGACGTTTACCAATTGTCAAAATAAACAACATAACTTTAACAATAAATTTTTTAAAACCAGAATGATCAATATTGTTCTTTTCGGAAAACC
>DATEDY010000166.1:0-4475 GCA_035281405.1 Flavobacterium sp. | reverse complement strand
AAAGTGATTGAAAACACGACTTTTTCTCCGGATATCAACAGAAAATATACGGTAGCAGATATGATTACCGGTTATGGTGTAGCTCAGGCTGTTCGTCATTATTATGATATCTATGGCGGAAATGTTGCCGGTAAAAAAGCAATCGTTCAGGGATTTGGTAACGTAGGTTCTGCTGCTGCTTTTTATTTGGCAGAAATGGGAGCTAAAGTAGTAGGTATTATCGATAGAGATGGTGGTGTGATTAATGAAAACGGATTCACTTTCGAAGAAATCAGAAGCTTATTCCTTAAAAAGGACGGAAATAAATTAGTAGCCGATAATATGATTCCTTTTGAGGAAATCAATGCTAAAATATGGTCTATTGGTGCAGAGGTATTCGCTCCTTGCGCTGCTTCTCGTTTGGTTACTAAAGAACAAGTAGACAATATGATTGCTTCTGGTTTGGAAGTAATTTCATGTGGTGCTAACGTTCCGTTTGCAGATAAAGAAATTTTCTTCGGACCAATTATGGAAGACGTTGACAGTAAAGTGAGTTTAATTCCTGACTTTATTTCTAACTGTGGAATGGCGCGTGTTTTTGCTTACTTCATGGAGAAGAAAGTGCAAATGACAGATGAGGCTATTTTTAATGATACTTCGGATATTATCAAGAAAGCAATTCAAAAAACATACGCATCAGGAACAGATAAGAAAAATATCAGTGCAAGAGCTTTCGAGATTGCTCTGAAACAATTGGTATAATTCTTGCTTTTTTGTTCCTAAACATAACAAAAAAATAGTATTTTCGTTACTATTAGTGTTACTAAGAACAATCACGATGCAAACATTAGAATTATCAGCAAAAGAAAAGAGAAAATCATTGGTTTTGACACTAGTGATTTACGCTTTGTTTTTGCTGATTTTGTTTTTTATACGATTTTGGCCTCCCAATAATGCCAAGGACTTAGCTTTGCTTGCCGGCGGAGGCGGCGGAGGCGGTGTAACCATTAATTTCGGGAACAGTGATTTTGGTTCCGGTAAAGATTTTCAAAGCGAAGAATTGAATGTGAAAACGGTAAAAGCTGTAGCATCACAATCAGAGCCTGAGGAAGATATTATTTCTGGAGAAGCAGAAGATAACGAAGCTGTGAATATCCCAAAAAAAACGAATCCTGTAAAAGTTGCCAAACCGAAAGTAAAAATCGATCCAAAACCGGTTGCTGAAACAAAACCTAAAGTGAATAAAAACACCAACGATGCCTTGTCAAGTATTTTAGGTGGTTCCAAAAAAGGCGGAGATGGTGACGATTCCCGTTCGGGTAATAAAGGAAAAACCAACGGAAGCTTAGGTTCTAACGATTACTACGGAAGCGGTGGATCCGGAGGAGGAACAGGTGGTGGTACTGGCACCGGAAACGGAACGGGTACCGGAAGTGGTTCGGGTTCTGGATCAGGTGGTGGTTCCGGAAGCGGAAGCGGTGGTGGAATAGGATATTCTTTAGGAAACCGAAAAGCGTTGTCGAAACCACAACCAAGATATACTTGTAATGAAGAAGGAAAGGTTGCTGTTCAGGTTACAGTTGATAAAAACGGAAATACGATTGCAGCCGAGCCTGGTGTAAAAGGTACTACAAATACCGCATCTTGTTTATTGCAACAGGCTAAAATAGCTGCTATGAATACGAAATGGCAACCTAGTGCTGATGCACCTGATAGACAGGTAGGGAAGATAGTTTATAACTTCAGTTTGAATTAAAACTGATTAATACATAAAAAAAAACCGACTACAGCTAGTCGGTTTTTTTTATGTGATGATTTGTCTTTTTAAATGAATGACTCCTTTTTAGATGTGTGAGGGATCGAAGCATCTGTTTGAGCTCTTTTGTCCGCCAAGCAAAAAGCGAGTGCGGAGAGCCCGACCCAAAGGGGCACACCCAAATTATTTTGATGCACTTGTGGCAATAACAAATTTTAAATTGTTTTTCACGCCAATTTGCAATACATCTACCAAATCCTGGACTTGTAAATTGTAAGGAATGCGTACCACAACAGCTTGTTCTTTATTTTCGCCTATCTTAGCTAAAAGTTCGGCTTCTAGTTTGTCAAAAGGAACTTCTTGCTTGTCTAAATAAAAGCGTTTTTCTTCAGTTACCGATAAACTTATAAGCTGTTTATTGGTTTTTTCATTGTTTTTTGCTTTCGGCAACGTCATTTTAATCACATTCGGATTGGCTAATGTCGATATAATCAAAAAGAACAAAAGCAAGAAGAACATGATGTCACTCAATGAACTGGTGGCGACTTCAGCTTCGAATCGTTTATTTCGTCTTATCGGCATTTGGTCTCTGAATTATGTTAACGAATTCCAATACGTGGCGTTGCATGTTTAGGGAGTAATTGTCAATCATGCTGTTGTATAAGTGATATCCTGAATAGGCTACAATACCTACAATCAAGCCGGCACCACTACTGATCATTTTTTCATATAAACCTCCAGAAATATTTCCAATACTGATGTTTTCTGTAACTGAAATACTATAGAAAATTTTAATTACTCCTGAAATTGTTCCAATGAATCCCAATGTTGGCGCAATACCGGCAATTAATCCAAGAATAGCAAGTTTTTTCTCCATCTCACCAATTTCAATATTGGCTACTTTTTCCATATTGGATTCAATTTCAGCAATTGGTCTTCCAATCGTTTGAATTCCTTCTTTAATTACGTTTGCAGAAGCTGCTCCGTCTCTTTCAGCTGCGGTAATAGCTAAATCAATACTTCCGTTATTTAAATGAGTTCTGATATCTTTTAATAAGTGTGGATCGTGTTTGGTTGCCTTTTTGATATACACGTAACGTTCGATAATGATATAAATCGTATAAAAAAGTAAGGCAGCAATAGGAATTAGGAAAAATCCGCCTTTAAAAATAAATTCTAAAACCGAAATTTCATTGTCTGTTGCGATGTTTTGCACCACAGCTCCAGTTGCTTGGGTGATGGTGTCGTTTTGGGTTTGTAATAAAAATCCAATCATAAAGAAATTGTTGTAATTTATTGTAAAAATAGTCTCAATTTTGCAATAAAGATAAATGTCTGTATAATATTAAACTAAAAAATAACCGATTTATTTTATCGCTAAATTTTTTATAGCCAAAACCGTTCCAAAATGACTTATAAAGAAACGATAGAGTGGATGTTTGCTCAGTTGCCCATGTATCAGCACCAAGGAGCATCAGCTTATAAAAAAGACCTGACTAATACCTTGTTGTTGGCTGAACATTTAGGGAATCCTGAGACTAAAATCAAAACGATTCATGTGGCAGGAACTAACGGGAAAGGTTCTACTTCTTCCATGATAGCTTCGGTTTTACAGGAAGCGGGTTATAAAGTGGGTTTGTATACTTCTCCACATTTGAAAGACTTCAGAGAGCGTATTAAAATTAACGGTTCGGTGATTCCGGAAGATTTTGTTGTGGATTTTATTAGTAAAAACAAGTCTTTTTTTACACTAAATAGTTTGAGCTTTTTTGAAATGACTGTTGGATTAGCTTTGGATTATTTTACTGAAGAAAAGGTGGATGTGGCAGTAATTGAAGTTGGTTTGGGCGGAAGACTGGATTCTACAAATATTATAACGCCTTTGGTTTCTGTTATCACTAATATTGGTTTTGATCATACACAGTTTCTGGGGAATACTATGGAGGCGATTGCTTTTGAGAAGGCGGGAATAATAAAGCCTGGTATTCCTGTTGTGATTGGAGAATATACGCAAGTGACAAAAAATGTTTTTTCAGAAAAGGCAAAAGAATGTAAATCGGAGATTTATTTTGCGTCTGATTTGATTACAGAAGATTATCCTTGCGGTTTATTAGGAGATTACCAGTTGCATAATAAAAAGACGGTAGTGCAAGCTATACGTGTTCTGAAGGATTCTTTTTCAGTTTCGGAAGAACAATTGAAAGCCGGATTGATTAACGTGGTTGAAAATACTGGGTTGTTGGGACGCTGGCAGCAATTGCAATCCAATCCGAAAGTGATTTGTGATACGGCACACAACAGCCACGGACTTAAAATTGTCCTGAATCAGGTACAAAAGGAAAAATTTGAGAAATTGCACGTTGTTTTAGGTGTTGTTAATGATAAAGATTTGGATGATATCCTTCATTTATTCCCTAAAAACGCCCAATATTACTTTTGTAAACCGAATGTTCCGAGAGGTTTGGATAAAAATATTTTAAAAAATAGTGCAGAAGGTTTTGGATTGTATGGATTAGTATATGATTCGGTTTCAGAAGCTTATAGGAATGCTTTGTTGAATTCTGATGAAAATGACTTCATTTATATAGGTGGAAGCACGTTTGTTGTTGCAGAAATTGTGTAAATAATTTTGCAGAAGTAAAAAATACCTTTATATTTGCACCCACAATATCGGAAACGATATATGATAAAAGGGCGATTAGCTCAGCTGGTTCAGAGCACCTCGTTTACACCGAGGGGG
>DATEDY010000165.1:0-5728 GCA_035281405.1 Flavobacterium sp. | reverse complement strand
TAATTCGGATTAAGCAGCTAAAGCGTAATTATTTTCGCCGTGTAAAAGTTCGAGACATTATATTTATGAGCAACATCTCAATGCTCAACATGCTTACAGATTAATTCCACTCGCTGTCAAAACCAGTCGGCCCCAGTAAGTCTGCAAATCTACTAATTAATTATCAAATATTATTCCAAAATCGGCTCTCCTTTTTTTCGAATGTGAAAAGGATAATCACCAAATAATCCCGTAGCAAGCTTAAGATAATAGGTTTTTCTGGTGTATTTATTTGATAGACAGATTAATGTGGTTTTTTCTTTGATTAATTTAACATAAGCGGATGTGTTTCCATGCCACCAGCCATTATGATAAAATAACTGTTTTCCATCTTCCCATTCTAAAAGACGAATGCCTAAACCGTAATTTCGTTTCCCTCGGCTTTCATAACTATAACCTTTGTAAACTTCTTTCAATAGTTTTTTATTCAAAAATGACGGATTGTAAGTTGCTAAATCAAACTTTAATAAGTCTCTGGCTGTTGAATAAATGTTTTTATCACCATAGATATCATCTAAATGGTTATGAGGATATTTGATATAGTTTCCTTTGTAAGAATTACATGTAGTATCTGCGTGTTTTCTAATATCAAAAACGAAGGTGCTTTTCATGCCAAGAGGCTCAAAAATTAACTTACTCATAGCGGTTCTGTAATCCATTTTGGTAGCTTTCTCTATGATTAAGGCCAAAATCGCATAATTGGTATTGCAATAACTGAAACGGGAATCTGTTCTAAATTCCAGTTGAATGTTATGTTTATTGATAATAGGTATCAAATCACTATTTTGCAAAGTGTCACGCTTGTTCCAAACATCTTTTTTGTCTACAAAATAGCTGTAGTTGCGCAAACCGCTTCTGTGATTCAATAATGTTCTTACTGTAATATCTTCGTATGGAAAATCATTCAGGATTGTATTTACTTTTTGATCTAGCTTTATCTTTTTGGAATCAATCAGTAAAAGAGTTGCTGTTGCGGTCAATACCTTACTAACGGATGCAATATGTAATGGTGTGTCGGATTTTATAGGTGTTTCTTTTTTGAAATCACTCATTCCGCTGTAGTGCTCATATATGATTTCACCATTTTGCGCCACTAAAATACTTCCTGAAAAATCATTAGTAGCAAATTCTTTATTGTATAAATATTGAAGACTGTCGACAATTTGTTCCTTTTTTGTTGCATCTAAATTAGATTTTTCCAGGGTGTAAGGTTGTAACGTATAGATACCGTTGATTTTAGTTTCTTCTTTGGTTTTTAAGGTAGTTTTTTTCTCTTTCGAACAAGACAAAACAGTAATACTGGTCGCAATTACTGCGATATATTTTGATAATTTTAAATAATTCATGGTGTGATGATAGAGGAGCAAATATAATTAAAAGTTATCTTTTTTTGGAATTGTTTTTACATGTTAATTGTGCTTGATTTATGTTGATTAAAAGTTATATTTGCAACAAAATCGACACAAATAGTGATTATTTGCTAAACTATTAATAACTACCAACAAATATGAAATTCGGAATAATAAAAGAAAGAAAAAACCCGCCAGATAGAAGAGTTGTTTTTACTCCGGAAGAATTGGTGAAATTAAAGAAGCAATTTCCTCAAGCTGAAATTGAGGTGGAAGCTTCGGATATAAGAATCTTTCCCGATGCAGAGTATTCAAAATTAGGTTTTGAAGTTACTAATGATGTTTCGGATTGTGATGTGTTGATAGGTGTTAAAGAAGTGCCTGTAGAAGCATTAATTCCTAATAAAAAGTATTTTTTCTTTTCTCATACCATTAAAAAACAGCCTTATAACAGAAAATTATTAGTGGCTTGTTTGGAAAAAAACATTGAATTGATTGACCACGAGACAATTGTAAACGATACAAATCATCGTTTGATTGGTTTTGGAAGATATGCTGGAATTGTTGGTGCTTACAATGGTTTTAGAGCTTTCGGAATTAAATTCGAATTGTTTAATTTACCCAAAGCGGAAACTTTAGCAGATAAAGCGGCATTGGTTGAGCGTTTACGCCGACCTGTTTTGCCTCCGATTAAAATTGTATTAACCGGACACGGAAAAGTAGGTATGGGTGCCAAAGAAATTCTGGATGATATGAAAATAAAACAGGTTTCTATTGAAGACTACTTGACTAAAACCTATACACAGCCTGTATATACTCAAATTGATGTATTGGATTATAATAAACGAATCGATGGAAAGCCTTCTGATAAAAAGGACTTTTATACAAATCCACAAGAATATACTTCAGATTTTGAACGTTTTACGAAAGTATCCGATATATTCATGGCAGGACATTTCTACGGGAATGGAGCTCCGGAAATTTTAACCCGTGATATGTTGAATGCTGCAGATAATAAAATTAAAGTAGTAGCTGATATTTCATGTGATGTGGCTGGACCAATTGCCTGTACATTGAGAGCTTCGACTATTGCAGAACCTTTATATGGTTATTATCCAAGTGAAGATAAAGAAGTGGATATCAATCATCCGGCTGCAATTGTGGTAATGGCAGTAGATAACCTGCCTTGCGAATTGCCTAAAGATGCCAGTGAAGGTTTCGGTGAAATGTTCTTAGAGCATGTAATTCCTGCCTTCTATAATAATGATCAAGATGGTGTCTTGGCGAGAGCTGCTATCTGTAAAGATGGAAAATTGACAGAAAAATTCAAATACCTTCAAGATTACGTTGACGGAAAATAATTACTAATCTGTTCTTGATAAAAAAGAAACAGAAAAAATAATAATATCAAATTCATGAGCCTCAATTTTTGAGGCTTTTTTATTTCTTCATCTGGCACTTAAAATTCAATTAAAAAGAATAGGCATTCTGATAAAACTAAATTATTTTTGAAGAAACTAAACCACAAAAAAATGAAGAAAATAGCTATTTTGTTCTTGCTTATTTCCGCTTCAGGATTTACCCAAACTACCGATGAAGAACAATTAAAAGCCATCTACAATCAATCTTTGACCAATTCAAAATGTTATGATTGGTTGGATTACTTGTCGAATAAAATAGGACACCGTTTGTCGGGTTCTGTTGGTGCCGAAAAAGCGGTTGCCTATACTAAGTCGCAAATGGAAATCTCAGGAGTTTTTGATAAAGTTTATCTTCAGGAAGTCATGGTGCCAAAATGGATCAGAGGTGAAAAAGAAACGGCTTATATTTCAGTTGGAAAGAAAAAAGTAAATGTTCCAATTTGTGCTTTGGGAGGTTCGGTGGCAACTTCAAATAAAGGAATCACTGCTGAAGTAGTCGAAGTCAAAAGCATTGAAGAACTAAAGTTACTAGGTGAAGAAAAACTAAAAGGAAAAATTGTGTTTTTCAACCGTCCGATGAACCCTGCAAATGTCGAAGCATTTCATTCGTATCGCGATGCCGGAGATCAGCGCAGGGTAGGAGCTAAAGAAGCTGCTAAGTATGGAGCAGTCGCTGTTGTAGTACGTTCTCTGAATTTCAGACAAGATGATTTTCCTCATGCCGGAAATACTAATTACGGAGATCTTCCCAAAGAACAACGAATTCCCGCTTGTGCCATTAGTACAAATGGAGCCGAATTACTGAGTAAAAACTTAAAAAACAACCCTAAGCTTCAATTTTTCATGAAACAATCCTGCCATCAGGAAGCAGATGTGTTGTCTTATAATGTTATTGGAGAAATTAAAGGTTCTGAAACACCTGAGAATATTATGGTCGTTGGTGGTCATTTGGATTCTTGGGATTTAGCCGATGGTTCTCATGATGATGGAGCTGGCTGCGTGCAAAGCATGGAAGTAGCTTCTATTTTTAAAAGGATTGGTTATAAACCTAAAAATACCATTCGTGTTGTTTTATTTATGAATGAAGAGAATGGTGGTAAAGGAGGCGACAAGTATCAGGAGCTTTCGCTGAAAAACGGAGAAAACCACATCTTTGCCATGGAAAGTGATTCGGGCGGATTTACACCCAGAGGATTTTCTTTAGAAGCCGATGATGATTCGTTTGCTAAAATTATTGGTTGGAAGAAACTATTTGAACCGTATCTGATACACAGTTTTATAAAAGGACATAGTGGTTCTGATATTCAGGATTTGACGGGCAAACGAATTGTTAAAGCCGGATTACGACCGGATTCTCAACGTTATTTCGACTATCATCATGCCGCTAATGATACGTTTGATGCAGTAAACAAAAGAGAATTGGAGCTAGGCGCAGCAACCATGACTTCTTTGATTTATTTGATTGATAAGTATGGTATATAAGTAGTAATATTGAAAAAGGCTCAACATAAAAGTTGAGCCTTTTTTCTGCTTTTTTAATTGTTATTCCAGTCAATTTTTCTTGAAAAATACATCACAGCTCCTAATATTAAGAACAATCCGATGCTTCCAACCAATAAAGCATAACTTTCTAGTTGGATGATAACATAGATAAAAGTATATAATCCAGTTAATGCTGCTCCGATGAAGTATGGAAATTTCCTATTATTCAAAACAGAGATGGAATACAGTGTGATCATCGCCACTACTGAAGATCCAGCCACAACATAAGCTAAGGTAAAACTGGAATGTTCCGTGATACCTATCAATAGCGTATAGAACATAATCAAAGCCAAACCAATCATGCAATATTGAAAGATGTGAATGCTGATTTTACTAATGGACTGAATTAAGAAAAAGATTAAAAAGGTCAATCCTATAACCAGGAATCCGTATTTGGAAGCACGTTCATTTTGTTGGTATTCATCAACAGTATCAATTAGTTTAACACCAAAAGCGTATTCATTCAAATTTGGAATTTTACTCTTATGTTGTTGCGAAAACGAACGATTGATATCTAGTATCTTCCAATCGGCGTGGAATCCTTTTTTGTTGTAGGTTTTTGTAGTGTCATTAGCAGCAAAAGCACCTTCAAAACTTGGTGAATCCCAGTCGGAATCAATATTTACCGTACTGGTTTTTCCTATCGGAATGAATTTGATACTATTGCTACCGTTGTATTTCATGTCAAATTCGAAATTAGCGGTTCCGTTTTTAGCTAATTCGCTATAATTGAATTCATTGGTTTCTAAAGTTCCGTAAAATGTGTCCTGTTCGTCTTTGGATTCAAATTGCAATTTCTGATTGCTCACATTCAGTACCAAATCACTTTTAATACTTTTAAGATTGGTTGTTTTTACAACAATGGTAGCCTTGTCCCAAAGTACATCTTCGGCTTTAATGCCTAATTTTTCAAAATGTGCATTACCAAATTGTCCTTGAAAGTGCATATTAGCTGTATACACGACATTATTGTAAATACCACGCTTCAACGAAGTGTTTTTTTGAACATTGGATTTGTTATTCAGTTTTTCCGGGAAAAAATAGGCATAATCGGTGATGACCTTGTTTTGGACGGTGATTGCTTTACCGTTGGAAACATTGAATTCTTCGTATTTTTTGAATGGAATCTTAAGTATAGGTCCGTAGAAAACCACATCAGTACCCCAAAGTTGTGTTACTTCGTTTACCACATCCTTTTTTCGTTGTGATCGTTCTGTAATTAGTTCTTTGACTAATTGCAAAGGAATAAGTAGAAATAAGGTTAAAAAACCTACCATGATCATTTTTACCGTATTGGATTGTAAAAATGAAAGATTTGATTGTTTGTCTTGCGTTTCCATGTGAATGGGTTGTTTTAGAAATTAACAGTTATTATTA
>DATEDY010000164.1:0-3190 GCA_035281405.1 Flavobacterium sp. | reverse complement strand
ACGTTCTTACTGAACACTACCACAACAGGTCAGAACTACTGGTACATTTATGATTTTATGCAGAAGTTTTAAGTAACACAAACCTGCATGGGTGCACCCTGCCAAGCTGATGGCAACATCGGTTTGGTTTGGGTGTTTTTTTATTGGTGGCTTCGAGAGCCTCAGCCACAATCCCGAACCTCAAATCACCACAAACAGGTCAAATACACCCATACGTACCGTCAAAAGAAAAGAACTGCTGGTTGCCGCTTCTCCAATCGTTGTAATTTTCGGTGATGATTTGCAGCAAATCGTCGGGTTGCGAGGCACCGCTATACGTCATTTTATTATCCATCAGGAAAAAAGGCAGGCTGCGCATCCCAATGGTCAGCGAATGTCGCATGTCCTTTTTCACTTCCTCGGTATAGGCAGTACCCTTCAAAATAGTTGTGGCTTCTTTGACAGGCAATCCCATTTCGTTGGCAATTCCAATTAATGTACTGATCGAACTAATATTCTCTCCGTTGCAAAACACCGCTTCAAACAAACGCTGTTCGAGAGGATACGCTAGTCCGTATTGTTTGGACCATTGCAAAAGGCGGTGTGCTTCTAAGGTATCGGCCCATTGCAAACGATCCAAATCGAACGCAATGCCGGCATGTTTGGCCATCTGAGTCACATAAGCACTCATTTCTTTGGCTTTATCTAAGGGGATTCCTTTGTATTCGGCGAGTATTTTGTGGGCATTTTTCCTGGCTCTTGGGCTAAAATCCGGGGCCAACCGGTAGCTATGCCATTCAATAGCCACACTGTCGCGGTCAGGGAACTGCGTCAGAGCGGTATCGAGATTTTTTTTCCCGATGAAACAGAACGGACACATAAGGTCAGTCCAGATATCGATGGTCATCTTATCACTCATGGGGAGTTGGTTTTTTATTGGCTTATAGTTGTTTTTCAGTTTTCTTCTTAAGGTTGGTCAGACCCTGTTTTAATAAAGAGTAGCTTTTTTGCGGAAAGGTTGGGAGTTAGTAAGAATTTTTTTTACTTTTTTAAAAAAGAAGTAGCCATAAGGAGAAGGTTGGTATTTCTATTACCTATTGTTTTCGGTATCTTTACGATGTAATAGAAGAAAGATGAACGGTAAAATTCAATACGATTTTTCGGCAGAAGCCTGGCAACATACCTCGGTAGGAGGAGGCTGGTATTTTGTTTCGCTGCCTTTGGAACTATCAGCAGAAATCAGAGAACATCTGAAATGGCAGGAGGAAGGCTGGGGACGGTTGAAAGCCACCGCACAGATAGGCAAAAGTGAATGGGAAACCGCTATTTGGTTTGATACCAAGCAGAACAGGTACTTGCTTCCGTTGAAAGCAGCCATCCGTAAGAAAGAAAATATCGAGGCCGGACACACCTTGAAAGTGAGCGTTCGGGTATGAAAAGAATTGCAATCAGAGGGTTACTACAGTTATCATTTCATAAGACGAATAAGCGATTTCAACCGCTTCAACTAGAATGACGTCTGAAGATGTAATATAATATTTTACCGGATACGCCTGATGAAAATGCCATTCCATGATTGGGCTGCCTTTCTCATTCAGCAACTGTAATGTCAAGGAGTTAGGTGTTATCGGAGTATTCAAATCTTCGGAAATAGGGCTGCACCATTCCATGAAAGCAGCCGCATTATCGGCAATGCCTCTTTTTAAAACCAGATTCGTGTGTTTTACTATTCGCGGTACTCGGCTGAACCCATTTTCCAAATCCCGTTCCTCTTCGCTGGTACTAGTTACTTCAAGTCCGGATACTTCCTGACAGACAAGTAGTTTCTCTTTAGCAAGTAACAGATTGAAATAAAACCCGGCTGGAGGATAATACGATTCCATAATTCCTTTTTTGAAAGTGTGCTAAATGTAGGTAAAAATCAGCTGCTTCGGAATTATATTTGAAATAGTACAATGGATGAAAGTGGTAATCCTTCCGCTATTGGTACTGAATGAAAATTAGTTTTCTTTCGTTTGGTTCAAATGGATGATTCTAAGGAAATCTTCCATGTTCATTTCTGATTCGTCAAAATTGATTTTAATGACATCTCCGTTATCAAGACCAAGGAGTATTAAATGAGTCGAATGTTTCCTGTGAACAGTCAGGATTCCGGTAATCAGTATCTCATCCCAGAAAATTTCTCTTCCGTTTTTTAATACGAACGAATCGGTTTTTATTTTGATGAAGATTTTTTTCGGAGCAACGAAAATTTGGTACAAAGCAATAAAGATAGCCAGAAAGTCCATCCAGAACATGATTTTTACGTCCGTATGGAGTGGTTTGTTAACATCAGAAGAACCGAATAGATAAATAAGAAAGAAAACCCCAAAAATCAGCAACAAAATATATCCTATTTTAATCTTGTAAATGTTCTTGTTATGGGTTTGGTTTTTATTCTTGTACTTTGAAGCGCGAACTTTTTCATATTCTTTAAAACTTACAGGAGTGCCCACATAGCGATCAAAAGTGCTATCCTTCACATAGTCAGCATTGATTATTTCCCGTACTTCTTCTTTTGTCAAGTTTCCCATAGTAAAAAGCTTTCCCGATATCAGTTTTCTGGATTACTGCGTAATCGCTACTGTATCGGGATTGCAAAATAATGTATTTACTCCTGATATTCGGCTACAACTTCTTCATCAAATTCCATGTGGTCTTCCACTTCGGTAGTTACAGGTTTCGAAGCCTTCAATGCATTGAATTTCTCAATTTGCTCCAATCCGTCTTCTTCACCACTGAAATACGGGAAAACGTCCATGATAGGCGATTCCGAAATGGCAGGGATGGTGTATTCTCCCATGGTATTCTTCATGGCAAACATGGTGTTGTCAAAGGCTTCTTTCACATCGTTGGCCTGCACCAATAAATACAGATTGGTTTTACGTTCTTTGCCGCTTTCTTCATCATAGGCGATTAAAGCTACTTTGGAACGGAACCAACGGTCGGCATTTTCAAACGGATGGATTTCGGCATAATTGGCCACCTTGATGTTGGTGATTTTAAACTCCTCACTCACATACGACATCATTTCTTCGGTCATTCTTTTTTCAGCTTCCGTATACGATAAAGCATCCACTAAATAGGGTTCGGTGGTTACTTTTTGGACTCCGGTTGTTTCGTCTGTTTTTCTGAATTTTACTTTGCATTCATACCACGTTGCGCTCATAAT
>DATEDY010000163.1:0-6678 GCA_035281405.1 Flavobacterium sp. | reverse complement strand
AATATGCTAATTCTCCCGACTTAAACGGAACGTTTCAACGCCAAGCGATTGGGCAGCCTGCAGACCGTTTCTTCTTTGTTGGATTCTTTTGGACGATTAGTAATGATAAGAAAGCGAATAATTTGAATAATTTATAATATTTATAATTTTTAATTAACTTTTTATGTGAATATTGTGAGATTTAACGATTGTTTTTTTTAATGAGTTAAAGTTTTACTAACTTGTTAAACCTTAAAAAACAATCTTATGAAAAAAATTACGCTAATTTTTACATTTTTAATTCTAACAACCGGATTTACCTTTGGGCAGGTAACGGCTGTTGTTAATGCTCCTCTAAGTGATGCTTCAACAACACAGAATCGCGCTCCAAATGGAACTAGTGCGCATTCTTTTATGAGAGGTTCGGCACTTGCATTAGCATCGGAGTTGACTGGAATTCCAGCAAGTTCTTCGTTGAATTTATTTGGTTTTGTCACTACAGTGGGAGCAAATGTTGCTGTTACTGGAACATTAACTGTTTATATGAAAAACAGTACCGATACTTCTTTTACTTTGGGGACAAATTGGGGCACTATCATTACAGGTATGACACAAGTTTATTCAGGTACTTATACCGTTCCTGCCAATGCTACAAATATTGATTTAACGTTGAGCACACCGTTGGTTTATACCGGTGGTTCCGTTTATGTTGCTTATGATTTTGTGCGATCAGGTACTGCAGCAACTACAGCTGCTACTTATGACTCTAATTCTACAGGGTTAGTTGGTGGATGTGTTTCGGCGGCAAGTGCAACAGTAGCACCAACAACTTTAGCAGCATCAAGTTTTAGACCTGTTATGCGTTTTGGTTATCCTAATCCTTACAGTAATGATGTGTCAGTTGAAGGGGTTAACAGTTTAGGAAATGTAGCCAACGTGTTGAATTTACCAGTTCCAATCTCTGCTTTAGTGAGAAACAAAAGCAACACTACGTTAACTAATATCAGTGTAAGTGCTAATATGACAGGCGCTAACACTTATACTGACACGCAAATTGTTACTACTTTAGCGCCAGGAGCATCTCAAACGGTAAATTTTAATGCTTGGACACCTGCAGCTTTAGGAGCGAATACACTGAATGTTAGTGTGCCAGCTGATCAAGTGAATACCAATAATTCTGTAGGCTTTAATACTACGGTTAGCTGTAACGTTTTTGGGGCATCTCAAAATCCTATAACTTATACCGGTGCGGTTGGTTTTGGTACGGGTTCAGGAATCTTAAGTACACCATTTCAAACCACCGTAGCGAGTACAATAACCGGTATGAATATTGCTGTATCGGGTAATGCTGCTGCTGTGGGCAGAAACGTTTATGGTGTAATTTTAAGTAATACAGGTACAATTCTAGCTACCAGTACCAATACTTTAACCATTGCAAATGGAGATTTAAATACTTTTAGAACATTTAATTTTAGCCCTTCGGTTGCTGTTCCGGCTAATCAACTAGTTTATTATGGATTGGCGCAAACTGCAAACGCAACTGCGTATTATCCTTTAGGGACTTATGTTAATCCTTATTTAACTACTTCTTACTATACAACAGCTCTTGTAGGTGGAGCTCCAACTCTTGTTGCATCAAATTTAGGCCAGATGGGTATTGAATTGAATCTTACAGGAACTTGTACTTTAGGAGTAGAATCGGTAGATGACGTTAAAGAAAACTTGACTGTTTTTCCCAATCCAACAAGTACTAACTTAAATGTTAGATTGCAATCTGTTGAGGCTAATACAAGTCTTGAGGTTTACAACGCCATTGGTCAAGTTGTAATTCCTGCTCAAAAAGTATCCAGTACTACTTTTGAACTGAATGTTTCTTCGTTAACGAAAGGAGTTTATTTCTTGAAAATAAGTAATGATAGTAAAATGAGCAGTGTCAAATTTGCTGTTGAAAGATAATTTTTATTTTACTTAATACTATTAAAAACCTGAGGTATAGCTTCAGGTTTTTTTGTTTTTAAGACTAATGCCAATCTTTCTTTTCTTAGAAAAAACATAGTTAAAAAAAGCAATTCCTTCTCAAAAAACAATTCATCCTCAAAAAACGACAGTTCAGTCAGTATAAATTTTAAAGGAGAAACTATCGCCATAATTTTGGTTCAGAAATTCAAACAAAGGGTTTCAGTCATCAATAACAAATAACTTAAAATAAGTAAACAAATTAAATTTAAAATTATGGTACGATTATTTACAGCAGCGGTTTTATTATTTTGTTCGGCAGTATTCGGACAAGGGAAGTTTGAAGAAGGAATGGGAAAAGCTCTTGGACTTTGGGGGCAGGGAAAAACATCTGAGGCTTCAGGAGTTTTTGAAAGAATGGCCTCAGTGGAAAAAACGAATTGGTTGCCAAGTTATTATTTAGCTATGGTGAATGCCACCGAAGCTTTCAAACCAGAGAACAGAGACAACGCCCCGGCATTATTGGAAAAAGCACAAAAAGCGATCGATGATGCTACTTTAATCAGTCCGAACAATGCAGAAATCATGGTGATGCAAGCAATGGTTTACACAGCATGGATTGTACAGGATCCTATGACCTATGGGATGAAGTATTCTAACAAGGCAATGGAACAGTATTTTAGAGCTCAGGCGATTGCTCCTAATAACCCAAGAGTGGTGTTTTGTAAAGCAGAGTTTGAAATTGGAGGTGCACAATGGAGCGGTGTAGATACGAAACCTTTATGCGCTCAAGTAGAGAAATCAATCGAACTTTTTGCTACTTTTAAACCTGAATCGCCTTTCCATCCAAAGTGGGGATTAGACAGAGCAAAACAAACGTTGGAAAATTGTAAAAAATAATAGCAATTAATAGTAATAACAAACAAAAAAACACAAAATCATGGAAAATCAAGATCAAAACAGTAACAAACGTTGGAACAGTGCTGGCAACGGAATCTTTATCGGTTGTATGTTTGTTGGAATCGGAATCGGAATGTATTTAGGGCAAGTAGCAATAGGTACATTAGTTGGAATGGGTGTTGGATTTATCGCATCGGCCATCGCTAAATCGAAATTGTAATAGGTTTATTTAAAAACAGCAGTAAAGCAATGAAAGTTACCATCAAAGAATTATTTAAAGTCTTTTTGTTCGGTTGTGGCGTGTTTATAGTCATTCAATTGATTAATCTGGCTTTCGGGAATGAAGTTACAATTGGAAGAAAATTACTTATAGGATTTATATATACTGTATTGTATTCATTCGCTTTGGGGTATGCTAATAAGGCTGTTTTTGTTTACCTGGATAAAGTTTTTGCTACCAACAGATTCTCAGTAAAAAGAATTATTATCGGTTTTCTGGCTTCTTTTGCAGTTTCACTAATGGTAATTTTCCTACTGAGGATTTTTGAAGATGTGATTATTGAAAGAGCCAGTTTTTCTGAATTCCTGAAGAATGAGCGCCCCGATAATTATGTGGTGGCTATTATTATTACCTTGTTTGTTTCGGTTTCTTTTTATGCCTTTCATTTTTACAGAGCCTATCAGGAGAATAAAATAAAGGAACAGAAAATTATTGCCGGTACGGCTTCGGCGAAGTTTGAAAGCTTAAAAAATCAAATTGACCCGCATTTTCTATTCAATAGTTTGAATGTGTTGAGTTCTTTGATTGAAGAGAATCCGGAGAGTGCTCAAAAGTTTACGACTTCGTTGTCAAAAATTTATCGCTACGTCCTGGAACAAAGGGATAAAGAGTTGGTTTCGGTTGAAGAAGAACTGGCTTTTGCCAAAACGTACATGAATTTACTGAAGATGCGATTTGAGAACAGTATCACGTTTGAGTTGCCTTTGGATTTTAATAATCCGGAAGCTCGTGTGGTGCCGCTTTCACTTCAGCTTTTGCTTGAAAACACCATAAAGCATAATGTGGTTAGTGAGAAGAAGCCGTTGCATATCCGGATTTATGTCGAGAATAATTACCTGATTATTGAAAACAATTTACAGAAGAAGGAAGTCTTACAGGACCGAAAAGGTGTTGGTTTACAAAATATCGTAAATAGGTATGGTCTTATTTCTGAAAGAAAAGTATTAATAGAGGAAAGCACGGAGTTTTTCAAAGTGAAAATTCCGATACTAACAAAACAAATTGCTTACATGGAAACACAAAATATATACAATGAAAATATGGCCTATGCACGAGCTAAAGAACGTGTAGAAAAGCTTAAAGGATTTTACGGAAATCTTACCTCTTACTGCTGTGTGATTCCAATCCTGATCTTTATAAACCTGCAAACATCATCTAAGTTCCAGTGGTTCTGGTTTCCAATGTTGGGATGGGGATTCGGGGTATTAATGCATGCTTTTGAGACTTTTGGTTATGGAAAGAATTGGGAGGATAAAAAAATTCGAGAGCTTCTGGATAAACAAAACAAAGCTGACAATAATAAGTGGAAATAGCGATGAAATATACTAAATCACCAGAAGAAATCTTAGAAGAAGCTGTCAGAAAAAGGGTTCGTAAAATTAAAAATTTCTATGGACATCTGTTTGTTTACCTGATCGGATTAGCTGTTTACATCAGTAAAACATACTATGGAGTACCCTTGAATTTTATACCGATAAGTTATATAAACGAAGTGTTTATGTGGATTTGGACTTTTGTAATTGCTTTTGAAGGTGTACTATTGTTCTTTAAGGAAAGGGTATTTGGTGATAATTGGGAACAAAAAAGAATCCGAAAAATGATAGATGAGGACAAAATAGAACGACAAAAATGGGAGTAATCATGGAAAATTATAATAAAGAAGAATACGACAGATACGAAAAAGCAAGAAAACAAGTAGAGAGCATCAAAGGATTTTATGGAAATTTGATATCATATATTTTGGTCAATCTGTTTTTGGCTTTCATCAATTTAAAGTTTTCTCCTGAGCATATTTGGTTTTACTGGCCAATGCTAGGATGGGGTGTAGGTGTTTTATTCCATGGTATCAAAGTCTTTAATTGGTTCCCTTTTTTGAACAAGGAATGGGAAGAGAAAAAGATCAGACAATTCATGGAAGAAGAGAAAAACAAACAAAAATTTAAATAAAAGAAGATGAACACTCAGGACGATATCAGATACAAACAGGCTCAGAAAAGAGTGAAGGAAATCAAAGGATTTTATACTCATGCCGCTGTGTACGTATTAATCAATCTAATGATCGTTATTATAAATATTCAAGGATTAGACCCGGGAGAAAGTTATTTTCAATACGAAAATTTCTTTACAGCCTTCTTTTGGGGATTGGGATTAGCGGCACACGGACTTTCGGTATTTGTACCAACCTTGGTTATGGGTAAGGATTGGGAAGAAAGAAAGATCAAAGAATTAATGGACAAGGACAGAAAAAACAAATGGGAATAAAAAGTGTTCGTTAACACATTGAAGTGACAGCAATTATCCTCTGAAAATAAATAAGCTAATACAAGAAAATGAATATCATTATTATAGAAGACGAAAAGCCGGCAGCGCGTTTATTGCAACGAAAGGTAGAGAAATTAGGGCTGACCGTAAGTACAATGCTACATTCAGTTGAAGAAGCATTGGACTGGTTTCAAAATAATGTACATCCTGATTTGATCTTTTTGGATATCCAGTTATCTGACGGATTGTCTTTCGAGATATTTGAAACCATCGATATAAAAAGCGCCGTTATCTTTACGACTGCTTATGACGAATATGCACTCAGAGCCTTTAAATTGAACAGTATCGATTATTTGCTGAAACCCATCGATGAAGATGATTTGGAAGCGGCAGTGAATAAATTCAAGATACGAACACAGAGTACGTCTAATTTATCGCTCGATTTTGAAATGATCAAGCGGATGTTGGTGAATCCTGTGGATAAAAGCTATAAAAAGCGTTTTACAGTAAAGGTAGGACAGCAGCTAAAACTAATACCTGTGGAAGAAGTGGAATGCTTTTACAGCGAAAACAAAGGAACTTATCTACACACTTTAGACAATAGAGACTATCTGTTGGATGGTACACTGGAGCAATTGGAAACCGATTTGGATCCGAAAGATTTCTTTCGTGTAAGTCGAAAGTTTATTGTACCAATGAAAGGTATCAAAGAAATTCAGTTACATACGAATTCCCGTCTGAAGGTAATCTTACCCACATATAAAGAAGATGAGGTAATTGTTGCCCGTGAGCGTGTTAACGATTTTAAAGAATGGATTGATTAATTTTTAAAATATGCCTCAATCAGTGCAGTGAAATCAGATTTCATAGTATCTGAAATGTCATGTTGCACTCCTTTGTACGTTTTTATTTTAGCTTTGTAATGATGCTTTTTAAGAAGTTTAATGTGTTCCAGAGTTGTTTTTAATGGCACAATGGGATCTTCTTCACCATGAAAAGCATGAATACTAGCTGCAACAGACTTATTTTCTGTAATCAACCGATTATCTATTGTGGCCAGAAGCGGACAAGAAAGTCCAATCAAATCGCCATGCTGGATAGCAATAAAATAGCTCAAATCACCACCTTGTGACGCTCCTATGATGACCGGTTTTTTTGTTGAAGGATATTTTTTAGTAGCGGATGTGATGAATTTAGCCAATTTGTTTCCTTCTTCTGTAAGTACTTTCAGCTTTCCATCAGCATTCATTTTGTAGTAATTCTCAGGTTCAGTTGGGTAAAATGAAAAACCTTCTTTGAAA
>DATEDY010000162.1:0-9748 GCA_035281405.1 Flavobacterium sp. | reverse complement strand
GCTGCAGCGTTCAATTTCATCGTACATGAACCTAAAGAAATCATCGAGTGATTTAACGATAAATCTTTACGCTCTAATTTTTTGATATAACGCATCAACTGACTTTCCGAATGGTGGTTGTTGAATACGTCGTGTTGTAAGAAAGTCGATGTTCTTACTAAGTTATTTTGGATGTTGATTTCAGAAGTCAATTCAGAAACGTGCACTGCCGATTTACCTGCTGCTTCAGAGAAGATCGCGATGATGGTATTGATGTCGGCAATCGAAGTCGTTTCATTGAAAGAAATCGAAACACAGTCTTTGTTAGGGTAGAAGAAGTTGAATTCGTTCTTCTCTGCAATAGCTCGTACTTTTTCTGCGTCGGCTTTTACTAAAAGCGTATCGAAGAAAGTAGCATTCACTTGGTTGATACCTAAAGAAGCTAAGGCTTTAGCTGTTGTTACCGCTGAAGCATGCACTTTATCAGCAATGTATTGTAAACCTTTCGGTCCGTGGTACACGGCATACATTCCTGCCATAACCGCTAATAAAACCTGAGCAGTACAGATGTTTGAAGTCGCTTTCTCACGTTTGATGTGTTGCTCGCGAGTACCTAAGGCCATACGTAAGGCACGGTTTCCGTTAGCATCGATAGAAACACCGATGATTCTTCCCGGCATCGAACGTTTGTATTCTTCTTTAGTAGCGAAGAAACCTGCGTGAGGTCCGCCAAATCCCATCGGAATACCAAAACGTTGTGTTGTACCTACTACCACAGCAGCGCCCAATTCTCCCGGAGAAGTTAATTTTACCAAAGATAAAATGTCGGCAGCAACAGCCACTTTAATTTCATTTTCTGCAGCTTTTGCTATAAATTGGGTATAGTCATGAACTTGACCGTATTTTCCCGGATATTGTAAAATAGCTCCGAAGTAATCAGCTGAAAAATCAAAAGTTTCATGATTACCTACCACTAATTCAATGTTTAGCGGAGTGGAACGGGTTTGTAAAATCGATAAGGTTTGTGGTAAAATTTCTTCTGACACGAAGAATTTACTCACGTTGTTTTTCTTTTGATCGCGTGTTCTTACATCAAAAAGTAAAGCCATGGCTTCTGCTGCAGCGGTACCTTCATCCAATAAGGATGCGTTGGCAATTTCCATTCCGGTCAATTCAATGATCGTTGTCTGGAAATTCAATAAAGCCTCTAAACGACCTTGTGCAATTTCTGCCTGATACGGAGTATACGCAGTGTACCATCCCGGGTTTTCAAAAATGTTTCTTTGAATTACCGGCGGAACAATTGCCGGGTGGTAACCCAAACCGATATACGATTTGAATACTTTATTTTTTAATCCTAATTGTGTGATGTGAGATAAATACTCATACTCAGTCAGCGCAGGATCTAATTGGATATCTTCTTTTAAACGAATTCCGTCTGGAAAAGTTTCATAAAGCAATTGGCTCATATCTTTTACGCCAATGGTTTTAAACATGTGTTGTAGATCAGTTTCCCTTGGACCAATGTGTCTTAATGCAAATGCGTCTGTTCTCATTTTGTTTGATAAATGCTATGTATAAAGTTGTGTGTTCAAAATCAGTTATGTATTCCAACAGCATTTCACTCTGAATAGGATGTCCTTGTTCATTGAAAATCACCTATAATAATCTGATTTTTTGAGGAACAAAAGTAGCTATTATTTAGAAAACAAGTTAGTATTTAACGAAATTAATTTTAATGTTAAATTTCGTGGAAATCTTCTTACATTTACTACTTAAAATTATTTAAAAACAACCTTCATCTTCTATGAAACTAACAAGGTTTATCGGGTTTTTCCTGATTTTTTCCGTTCTTTTTTCGTGTGGTAAAAAAGCGGCCGATTTTGATTCCAATTTTGAGCTTTTCAAAAATCACATTTCGGCTTTTACGTCCGGATTTGTTTCCGTCAAATCGGATATCAGAGTCCAACTTGCGTTTAACAATCCTGCCTGGAAACTCAACCAGGAATTAGACAGCGATTTGTTGGATATTTCACCCAGTGTCAGTGGAAAATTAATAGCGCTTTCGTCCAACACAATTGCGTTTGTTCCAAATGAAAAATTAGATCAGAATACCTTGTATCAGGTTTCACTGAAGTTAGATAAAATTACGAATGTTCCGAAGGAATTATCCGAGTTCAATTTCTCGCTGAAAACAATAAAGCAGGATTTTACGGTGACAACCGATGATATACAATCGTCTGACAAAGAAACCTATTATATGAATGGGACTCTAAAGTCAGCCGATTTTCTGGAGTTTGATGAAGTGGAAGAATTAGTGGAATGCAGCCAGAAAGGGGATGATTTGAAAGTGACTTTTGATAAAGAGAACAGTTCAACTACCGAATTCAAATTCAGGGTGGAAGGCATCAAACGCTTTGATGAAGCAAGTGATGTCACTCTGGCATGGGATGGTGATGATGCAGACATTGATACGGAAGGTAAAACGAAGATTGCCATTCCGGCTAAAGGCGATTTTAAAGTAATGGATATTAAGATCGGGGATGAAAATAACCAGTCTCTGGTGATCAATTTTTCCGATCCGCTGAAAAAAGACCAGGACTTCAAAGGTTTGGTAGCCATTGAAAATACTTCTGATGTGAAATATGCTACTATGGGGAATGTATTGAAAGTGTATTTCAATAACCAGACTCCGGTGCAATCTGAAGAAGTTGTTGAGGTTACTGCAACGGAAGTGGAAACTATGGCTGTCGATTCAGCAGCAGCCGTTGTGGAAGCAGCAGCCGAAGCCGCGGCAGCAGTGGATGTGGATACTGCTGGAGTAGCTCTTGATACTGCAGCTGTTGCCGAACCTGTTGTAGAGGCAGTTGCCGACGAAGAATATGAGGAGGAGGAATATACGCCGCCGGCAGCGAATACTGTCGCTGTTTCAGGAAATAAACTGGTGGAAGTATTTCAGGGAATCAAAAATGTCTATGGGGATGAAATGAATCAGAATTACTCGAAAAGAATCGATTTTGATCCGATCAATCCGGCAGTGAAATTTGTTAAAAACGGAACAATCTTGCCAAGTTCCAATAATTTAAAAATCAATTTTGAAGCGGCTAATCTTAAAAAGGTTGACGTTAAAATCTACAAAATCTATAAAAACAACATTCTTCAGTTTTTACAGGATAATGAACTGAACGGAGCAAATAACCTCAAGAAGGTCAGTCAGCCTGTGGCTAAATCCACACTGGAACTCAAACAAAATGAGTTGCTGGATTATACCAAGTGGAATACGTATGCACTTGATTTGTCTAAAGTAATTACTCCGGAACCCGGCGCTATCTATCGTGTGGAGTTTTCATTCAAGAAGAAATATTCTTTGTTTAAATGTGCGGAAGGTACCGATGAAAATAATGGAGCTGAAGACGAAGAGGCTGAAGAGGATGACGTAAATTACAGCGGGAGCGGAAATTATGATTATTACTACGAAGAGGATTACGAATGGAGAGAAAGTCAAGATCCGTGTACCGATTATTACTATTATAATACGAAGGTTTCGACTAATATTCTGGCCACTGATTTAGGGGTAATTGCCAAAAGAGGAAATAATAAATCGGTGATGATTACAGTGAACGACATTGTAAGCACTGATCCGGTTGCAGGAGTTAAAGTGGAACTCTATAATTACCAACAGCAAAAATTGGCTGTATCGATTACTGATGGCGATGGTATGGCTCAATTTGATTTGAAGAAGTATGCGTATTTCGCCATTGTAACCAAAGGTGAGAACAGTACTTATGTCAAGTTGGATGACGAACTTTCCCTATCGGTGAGTAATTTCGATGTTTCCGGAGCAACGTTGCAAAAAGGATTAAAAGGTTTTATTTATGGAGAAAGAGGGGTTTGGCGCCCTGGCGATTCTATCCATTTGTCATTCATTCTGAATGATAAAGCGAACAAAATTCCAGCCAATCATCCGATAAAGTTCCGATTGAATGACCCAACAGGTAAAACCATATACCAAACCATTCAGAAAGCAAATGATTTGAATCATTATAAATTCGGATTGATTACCCAAAGTTCAGCCGTTACCGGAAATTGGGAAGCCATGGTAAGCGTGGGAGGTGCACAGTTTTACAAGAGTGTGAAAATTGAAACGATAAAACCAAACCGTTTAAAAATTAAAAACAGTTTCAACGAAGGCGTTTTGTCGGCATCAAAAAAGAATGTGAACACAGTTCAGGTATTGTGGATGCATGGTGCGGTTGCTAAAGATTTAAAAACGGAAGTTCAGGCTAAATTCTCCCAACAGGTAACCGCTTTCAAAGGGTATGACCAATATGTGTTTGATGACCCAACGCGTAATTTCTCTACGGAAGAAATCAATGTCTATTCCGGTAAAGTCAATCAGGTAGGTAAAGTAAGCTTCCCGATCAATCCTTCTTTACAAGGACAGGCACCGGGAATGCTGAATGCCGCATTTATTACCAAAGTATATGAAAACGGAGGCGATGTAAGTACTGATGTTTCTTCAGTAAAATATTCTCCGTATCCAACGTATGTAGGGATTAAAGCTCCGGAACCGAATAAATACGGATTACTGGAAACCGGAAAAAACAACCATTATGAGTTCGTGACTTTAGGTGAAAACGGAAGACCTAAATCGGTTAGAGGTCTTGAAGTAAAAGTATATAAAGTGGATTCGCGCTGGTGGTGGGATGAATCTTCAGATAACTTGTCAAGTTACAGCACCGGAACATCAACAACTGCTTATAAATCATTTGTGATCAATACGGATGCATCGGGTAGGGGAAGTTTGAATTTTTCAGTTCCGGAACAAGACTGGGGACGTTACCTGATTCGTGCTATTGATCCTAACGACGGCCATGCTTCGGGACAAACGGTATTCCTGGATTATCCGTATTGGTCTGAGCGTTCTAAAAATACGGAAGGTAAAGAAGCAACAATGCTGCGTTTCTCAACGGATAAAAAGGAGTATGCAGTAGGGGAAAAAGCTAAAATTTTCTTCCCGTCAAGTGAGGGTGGCCGTGCGCTGATTTCGGTAGAAAACGGATCAAGAGTGGTGAAGGCATTTTGGGCTAAAACCAAAAAAGGAGAAACGCAGGTTGATTTAGAGATCACTCCGGATATGACACCCAATGTCTATATTAATCTAACGATGCTGCAACCGCACGCTTCGACTAAAAATGATTCACCAATCCGTATGTACGGTATTGTGCCAATCAGTGTGGTGGACAAACAAACGGTTCTGGAACCTGAAATTTCCATGCCGGATGTATTGCGCCCGGAACAAAAGGTGGCGGTGAAAGTGAGTGAGAAAAACGGTAAGGCAATGACTTATACTATTGCAGTTGTCGATGAAGGCTTGTTGGATTTAACCCGATTTAAAACACCAAATGCCTGGGATAATTTTTATGCCAGAGAAGCATTGGGTGTGCGTACCTGGGATATTTATGATAATGTTATTGGGGCATACGGCGGAAAAGTAAATCAGATCTTCAGTATCGGAGGAGATCAGGATGCCGGAGGTGCGCAAGCTAAAAAAGCCAACCGCTTTAAACCGGTCGTAATGTACTTTGGTCCTTTTAAACTGGGTAAAGGCGATTCGAAAACACATCAGATTAAGTTACCGAAATATATCGGATCGGTTAAAACAATGGTGGTGGCCGCTAATGCTGAAAACAGTGCGTATGGTATGGCTGAAAAAGCAACAGCTGTGAAAAGTCCGCTGATGGTATTGGCTTCTTTGCCGAGAAAAATATCGCCATCCGAGAAAGTAACGCTTCCGGTGACTTTATTTGCTACCGAAAAACATGTGAAAAATGTAACCGTCCAAGTGAAAACAAACAGTGCGGTAAGACTGGCAGGACCGGCTTCACAAAAAGTATATTTTGCTTCGCCTGATGAAAAAATGGCGTATTTCGATCTGGTTGTAGGGAATACAACGGGAATAGGGAAAATTCAGATTATAGCTACTTCAGGCTCAGAAAAATCAGTGTATGATGTGGAAATTGATGTGATGAATCCTAATCCGGTGACCACGGCATTTACCGATGCGACTTTAGGCTCGGGTGGAAGTAAAACCATCAGTTGGAATAGCTTTGGCGTAGCCGGAAGTAATAAAGCAATGGTGGAAATATCATCAATCCCAACGATCGACTTCGGCAGAAGACTGGATTACCTGATTCAATATCCTCACGGATGTGTGGAACAAACGACTTCTTCTGTATTTCCGCAATTGTATCTGACCGATGTTATTGATTTGGATGCCAGCAGAAAACAATCGATTCAGCGCAATGTTTCGGCAGCCATTGAAAGATTGACCAGCTTCCAGTTGGCTAACGGCGGATTCAGTTATTGGCCGGGCAGTCCTGAAGCAGACGATTGGGGAACGAGTTATGCCGGTCACTTCCTGATTGAAGCAGAGAAAAAAGGCTATGCTTTGCCGGTGAACTTTAAAACAAAGTGGATTGCATACCAGCAAAAAATGGCAAAACAATGGCGACATGAAAGTCAGTACCAAAGCGATTTAGGGCAGGCGTACCGTTTGTATATATTGGCTTTAGCCGGTTCGGCTGATTTGGCTTCGATGAACCGTTTAAGAGAAACACAAAAGATTTCCAACGAAAGTAAGTTACGACTGGCAGCGGCTTACGCGGTCTTGAAACAGAATTCGGCAGGATTGGCTTTGCTTTCTAAAACCAATATCACCGAAAGTTATTCGCCTTATTACTATTACAGCTATGGTTCGGAAGACAGAAACCGTGCAATGACATTAGAAACGTTGATACTCTTGGGACAAAAACAGAAAGCTTTTGCAATGGCTGTAACATTGGCTAAAAATCTGTCTTCAGATAATTGGATGAGTACGCAAACTACTGCTTATTCATTGTATGCGATGGCTAAATTTGCAAAATTCAACGGAGGTAAAGGAATTGATGTGCAGTTCACTTCAGGTGGAAAAACAGTGAAAATTACCTCGACAAAAGCAATCGCACAGCGTAATCTGACGGTAAGCGGCAAGGCAAATAAATTGTCCATCAAAAACAATAAAAAGAACACACTGTTTGTGCGTGTGATCAATAGCGGAATCCTTCCTGTCGGACAAGAAAAAGTGATGAGTAATAATGTGGTAGCCAAAGTAGTTTTCAAAGACCGAAAAGGCAATGTGGTTAATGTGAGCAAAATTAATCAGGGAACCGAATTGATTGCTGAGGTGATTCTAACAAACCAAAAAGGAGAGTTTGTGCCTACTATTGCTTTAACCCAGATTCTTCCGTCCGGATTTGAAATCGTCAATACGCGCTACACGGATTATGGTAACGCTACCGAAAATCTCGCTGATTATATTGATATTCGCGATGATAGGGCTAATTATTATTTTGGATTGAAATCAAGGGAAACGCGTGTTTTCAAAATGCTGATCAATGCCTCTTATTTGGGTAAATATTATTTGCCCGGTGTACAATGTGAAGCCATGTATGATAATAGTTTCATTGCCCGAAGTAAAGGACAATGGATTGAAATTGTAAAATAAATGTTTTGTATCTGACAGGTTTTAGGACCTGTCAGTTTTTATAATATGAACAGTAAAATCAAACTGGATAATTTTCCACGACTGGTAAGGATAATTAATTGGATAAAATTAAACCGCATCAAATCTATTTTGGGTTTTGTATTGCTGTTGACGTATTATTTTTCGTTACCACGGACTTTATTTGTGGAGCCTTTTTCGACTGTAATTGAAAGTAATGAAGGCGATTTGTTGGCAGCTAAAATTGCCCGTGACGGACAATGGCGTTTTCCGGAACAGGATTCTATTCCGGATAAATTCAAACAATGCCTGATTTATTTTGAGGACGAACATTTTAATTACCATTTCGGTTTTAATCCGGTTGCCATGGTAAAAGCGGTGAAGCAAAACAGAACTGCCGGAAAAGTGGTGCGTGGCGGGAGTACGATTACCCAACAGGTTATCCGTTTGTCCAGAAAAAATAAAAAGAGAACGTATTTTGAAAAAGTTATCGAAATCGTTCTGGCCACCCGATTGGAATTCAGACATTCCAAGGAAAGGATTTTAGAGTTGTACGCGGCTCATGCTCCTTTCGGTGGAAATGTTGTGGGTGTTGAAATGGCGGCATGGCGGTATTTTGGTGTACAGCCACATCAGCTTTCTTGGGCAGAAAGTGCCACATTAGCGGTTTTACCTAACGCACCCCGACTCATTTATCCAGGGAAGAACCAGGAGAAGCTATTGCAAAAAAGAAATGCATTGCTGAAAAAATTAATGGATAATGGGATCATTGATGCCATGACTTATGATTTGTCTTTGCGGGAACCATTGCCTCAAAAACCTTATATGTTACCGCAAATTGCGCCACATTTGTTGGAGAAAGTTGCCTTGGAGCATGAAGGACAAAAAATTAAAACAACAGTTGATCTTTCATTACAAAACAGAATCAACCAAATTGTAAAACAATACCACAGTCAGTACAGTCAAAACGAAGTGCATAACATGGCCGTTTTGGTAATTGATATAAAAAACAGAAATGTGATCAGTTATGTTGGAAATACTCCTACGGATGTGCTGCACGATAAAGATGTGGATATCATTTCGGCACCCAGAAGTACAGGAAGTGTGCTCAAACCCTTATTGTTTGCTTCGATGCTGGATGACGGTGAAATTTTGCCCAACACACTTGTTGCTGATGTTCCAACACAGATTTCTGGTTATTCACCGCAAAATTTCAATCTGACTTTTGATGGCGCAGTCCCGGCACAAAGAGCGTTATCCCGTTCACTGAATATTCCTTCCGTATTAATGCTTCAGGAACATGGTGTGCATAAATTTTATGAAACACTGCAACAGTTCCAATTGAAAAATATCAATAAGCATCCGGATCATTATGGATTGTCTTTGATTTTGGGTGGAGCCGAAAGTAATTTATGGGATTTGTGTCAGACTTATGCAAATCTTACGTCGACACTTAATTATAACGTGCAGAGTTTCGGGAAATACCGTGAGGATGAATTTTCGGATTTGAATTATCAATACGACTTCGAACAGGATTTTGGTGACGAGACTTCAGAAAAGCCAATTCTTGGAGCGGGTTCTATTTTTTTAACGTACAATGCCATGAAAGAAGTGAATCGCCCCGAAGCGGATGAAGCATGGCGCTTTTATGATTCGTCACTCGAAATCGCATGGAAGACAGGAACGAGTTTCGGGAATCGTGATGCTTGGGCAATTGGAACCAATAGTGATTATGTGGTTGGCATTTGGGTGGGCAATGCTTCTGGAGAAGGACGGCCTGAATTAACGGGAATTGATAGTGCTGCACCGGTTTTATTTGATGTATTCAATCTTCTGCCGAGAAAAAAATGGTTTACAGCTCCTTCGTATGATCTGGAAACTGTTGAATGTTGTTCGCTTAGTGGGCATTTAGCACAGGATAATTGTCCAAAAACAGAACAATTGATTCCTAAAAATGATAAGAAAACGAAAGCTTGTCCCTATCATCAATTAATCCATTTGGATGCGAAACGACAATATCGGGTGAACAGCACTTGCGAAAATGTGGAGAATATAGTTGCACAAAGTTGGTTTGTGTTGCCTCCCGTGATGGAATGGTATTATAAGAACCTTCATATTGACTATAAGCAATTGCCGCCTTTCAGGAATGACTGTCAGGGTGCACAACAGGCAAGTATGGGTTTTATTTATCCTAAAGGGAACAGTACCATTTACCTGACTAAAAAT
>DATEDY010000161.1:0-4542 GCA_035281405.1 Flavobacterium sp. | reverse complement strand
AGAAACCATGGAATGGATTGCTAAAACCTTTGGATTTTCGGATGTGGTGATTGATAACCGATTGATTGTCTTTACGAATTAGTTTCTGTCCGGAAGGATTTTACCCGGATTCATGATGTTATTCGGATCGAAAATGTACTTGATTTGCTCCATGATTTCCAGATGACTTTTTGAGAAAGCGATATCCATGAAGTTTTTCTGCACATAACCGATGCCGTGTTCACCCGAAAGCGTTCCTTTTAAGGAAATGGTCAAATCGAATATTTCACGAACTCCTTTAGGTACCTCCGTTTTCCAATTTTCATCCGACATATTGCCTTTGATGATGTTCACGTGTAAGTTTCCGTCCCCTGCATGACCATAGCAAACCGATTGGAAACCGTATTTATTTCCGATAGTTTTGATACCTTTCAACAAAGTAGGCAACTCGTAACGCGGCACTACGGTATCCTCTTCCTTATATATTGAGTTGGATTTTACAGCTTCTGCGATTCCGCGGCGCATTTTCCATAATGCATTTTTCTGATCTTCGGTATCGGCAAACAATACCTCATCGATTTCGAATTGCTCCACTACCGTCATAATCTTTTCCGCTTCCAGCATTAAAATTTCCGGGTAGTTACCGTCTACTTCGATTAAGAGATGTGCCTGATGTTCTGGTTTGATATCGACGCTCATACCTTCGATATGCTTTACCGCCCAATCAATGGCATCGCGTTCCATGAATTCTAAAGCACTTGGAACAATTCCTGCTCTGAAGATTGCCGATACTGCTTCGCAAGCCTGTTCCGCTTTATAAAACGGCACCAACATTAAAACGTTATGTGCGTTTTTAGGCCATAGCTTCAGTACTGCTTTGGTTACTACACCCAGTGTTCCTTCGCTACCCACCATTAATTGTGTCAGGTTATAACCCGTTGAGTTTTTGAGTGTATTAGCACCCGTCCAGATGATTTCCCCGTTAGGCAAAACCACTTCCAGGTTCAATACATAATCTTTGGTTACACCATATTTGACAGCGCGTGCTCCACCTGCATTTTCGGCGATATTACCACCGATAAAACAACTTCCCATGCTACTAGGATCCACAGGATAGAATAACCCTTTTTCTGCCACTGCATCGCGAAGTACTTGAGTGATTACACCCGGTTCGGTAATCACCTGACCGTTTTTTTCGTCAATTTCTATGATTTTATTCAGTCTTTCCGTAGACAAACCGATACCTTTCAAAATACATAAAGCGCCACCACTTAACCCAGTTCTTCCGCCAATGGGAACAACAGCCGTGTAATGTTCGTTGGCCAATTTCATAATGGCAGCTACTTCTTGGGCACTTCCCGGTTTTATGACCACATTCGGAGGAAAAACATAATCTTCAGTTTCATCATGACCGTAATGGTTACGAGTTTCTTCATCGGTGAACACATAAGCTTCGCCTACGATATTTTGTAGTTTTTGAATTATTTCGGGAGTAATTGTCATGGTATTTTCAGTGATTGATTTCTAAACAAATTTATAAACTTAAGCTCCGGATTGCAAGGCTTTTGGATAAAATTTACCAGGCCATAGCCCTGATAGAGCCGGTATCTTTTTTTCTGTGACTTCGAGAACCTCAGTCACCGGGAAAAGATAAAGTCTCGTCTCTTGGACGAGATGGGAAAAAGCTCCAATTAAACCCACTTCAAAATAGAATACCAGAAAATGAGCGTTAGAAACGAAAGTGGAATTCCGAAACCGATCATCATGGAGCTCAGTTTCGGTTTGAGTCCGTATGTTGTTGCGACAATCGTTCCTGTAATCATAGGTGCCATGGCCGCTTCAAAAATAGACACCTGCACTTCCAAACCCCTTCCGTTGAGCAATAGGACGTATAAGAGATAAAAGAACGCCGGAGTGAGAAACAATTTAAACAGCAAACCCAGAGAGAGGAATTTCCAATGTTTGCTTTTACTGTCGAATTCCAATTGCATCCCCACCGATACAAGAGCGATAGGTGTTACCGTACTTCCCAGGCGCTGAAAAACAGATTGCATGATTGAAGGGAAATCGATATTGGTCAGATTCAGTAAAAGAGCAATTGAAAAAGCAATGAATGGTGGGAAGAAAAGTATCTTTTTAATGATTTCGTTAGGCGTTGTAGTTCCTCTGGAGAATAATGTAGCTACCAAGATGGCCAGTGTAGAAACCACAACAAACGATCCCGGTTGGTCAACAATAACAGCCGTTTCCAAGCCTTGTTTCCCATACACTGCTTCAACTAACGGAAACCCTACAAAAGAAGTATTCCCTAATCCGGCAGTAATGATGAGACATCCCGTTAATTTTTTAGACCAATGGAACAACTTACCAAAAGCGGTAAAGAATACAAACGACAAGGCAAAACCTAACCAAGCGACTCCTAAAGGAAACAATAGTTTTGAACTGATTTCCAGTTTTGGGATATAATATAAAGCAATGGCAGGCAGTGAAATATAAATTACAAACTGATTGAGCGTCTTGTAGCTTAGATCCGGAAAAGCCTTCGTTCTTTTCAGAAGGAAGCCTAAAATCATGCATACAAAAACGAGGAGAATGTTATCCATAGACAGGTATTGTGTATCAAAATTACTACTATTTTCAATGTATTTGCAATGTATTTACTATTTTTACCAAAAGCTTTTATTTTGAGTACTTCACCTAAGAAATCGGCACTAACAGAAAACGACGGCATAGAACCGCCAGAGATTATCAGTGCAGCTTCGGTACAACAAATTCAGCAATTCAGAAGAGCACAACCTTCGGCTGAGGAATTAATTTCCGAAATACTTAAAGGCAATAAAACCGCTTTAAGTCGGGCCATTACTTTAGTAGAAAGCACCAGTTCCACCCATTTAGAAAAGGCGAATGCAGTTATTCAAGGATGTTTGCCTTATGCCAACCGATCAGTACGAATAGGCATCACAGGTGTTCCCGGAGTTGGAAAAAGCACATTTATAGAAGCTTTTGGAAAATTCCTAACTTCTTTAGGAAAAAAAGTAGCCGTATTAGCTGTTGATCCCAGCAGTTCTATTTCTCATGGCAGTATTTTGGGCGATAAAACCCGAATGGAAGAATTGGTTAAGGACGAAAATGCTTATATCCGTCCTAGTGCATCGGGTGAGAGCTTAGGCGGTGTAGCACGCAAAACCAGAGAAAGCATTATGTTGTGTGAAGCTTGTGGTTTTGATACTATTTTAATAGAAACCGTGGGGGTTGGCCAAAGTGAAACGGCAGTACACAGTATGGTTGATTTCTTTTTATTATTGAATTTAGCCGGTGCCGGTGATGAATTACAGGGAATTAAGCGAGGTATTATGGAAATGGCCGATTTGATTGTTATCAACAAGGCAGATGGAGACAATGTGAACCGTGCCAAATTAGCCAAAACAGAATACAACAGAGCATTGCATTTGTTTCCGATGAAAAGTTCAGGTTGGTCACCGAAAGTAATAACCTGCAGTGCCATTCAGAAAGAAGGCATTGATGATGTATGGAAAACCATTACATCCTATTTTGACTTGACTACAGAAAATCATTATTTCGAACAAAAAAGAAAAGAGCAGAATCAATATTGGTTGTTAGAAACCATCAATGATCAATTGAAAAACAGTTTTTATAACAATCCAGAGATCATCAAGCTATTGGAGGAAAATAAAAAAGCAGTGCAAAACAGTGAAATATCACCTTTTGCAGCTGCTCAATTATTGTTACAAAACTATTTCAAGTAGTTTTTGCAACCTTCCCTAATTCTTTTAGTGAATGTATAGTAATTCTTTCTTAACAGAAATAAAGTTTAGTGTTCCTTCCGCCATTCCAGGTACTACCAATTGATCTCTTGTAACCGTAAAATCAGCTGGTCCATTGATTGGTTCAGGCAATTCCAAAACCTTCACTCTGTAGTTATTTAAAATGTCAATTGCTACAACGATACCTTTTTTCTCGAAAGCTACCCAGTTTGTACAGTATAGAATATCTTCATAAACGAAAACACCATCGTAGTAACCTTCCAAAGGTGTAACCGGAGTGAATTTATTATCTTTTAAATTTACGTAACCAATACCACTTCCGAATCCGTTCACATATAAACGAGAAGCCGCTTTATCATAAAATAAACCGTTGATTCCAACAATTTCTTTATCAATGGTAAATTCTGAGAACGTTTTGTCAGTCAGATTCACTTTAAAAATTTTGTTTTTATCAGTAGCCGAAACAAACAAAGTTGTTTTATCAAAAATAGCAATATCATTCAAGAACGATGTTGCTCCGCTAAAGCTGATTTCGAATAATTTATTAGCTGTTTTCAAATCAAATGCCAATAATCTATCGATATCGTTTACATACAAAGTTGAACCATCAATAGCTAATCCTTTTGGCGCGTTAAGTGTTTCTTTAATAAAAGCAGCATCTAAGATTTTACCATCTTTATCCACTTTAAGGATTTTACCGTCACCATCTTTTTCGGCAGGTTTCATTGCCAGACCAATATCAGCAACGTATAGAAAAGTTCCATCAGAAACAACGCTC
>DATEDY010000160.1:0-2426 GCA_035281405.1 Flavobacterium sp. | reverse complement strand
CATGGCTTCCCTTAAATGGCAGTCCATGGCCTTGTGCAGCATCTTCAACTATTAAAAGATCATATTTATAACCCAATTCAATTATCTGATCCATTTTTGCCAATTGACCATACAAATGAACCACTAAAATCCCTTTTGTCTTATCCGTAAGTTTTTCTTCAATTGCATCAGGATTGATGTTGTAAGTGGCTAATTCAGGTTCAACTAAAACAGGAACCAATCCAGCATGCAGTATTCCTAAAATACTGGCAATATAGGTATTAGCAGGAACAATAATTTCGTCTCCTTTTCTCAAAATTCCTCTTTCGATGTAAGCCAAAAAAGTTAGTGTAATGGCATCCAATCCGTTCCCTACTCCAACACAGTATTTGGACTTGCAATAATCGGCAAAGTTATGTTCAAAAGCTTTGACTTCATTACCTAAAATATACCAACCGCTATCCATAACACGTTTCAGTCTTTCCTGAAAAACGACTTCATAGCGAAGGTTTAATTTTTTTATATCCAAAAATGAAATCATACTATAATCTTATAATGATCCTGTGTATAAATAACACAGCCTAATTCCTCTTTCTGCTTCAGCAATCCTTCATTGCATGATGTACCGTCGTTCACTATTCCCATATCAAAAAAGCGTTTCCCTTCCCTTTTGAATTTTTCAATCAAATGCATGAAAAGAAAATCCAAAGCTCTATTTTCTTCACCTTCTTGCGTTGTTGCTCCATATTGCGATTTAACGCCGTTGCTGAATTCAAAAATGGTTATTCCGGCTAAAATAGTTTCCTCTTTATAAATAGAAAATTGACGAATAGAATATGGAAACAATGCTTTCAGTTTTTCGATTTCTTCCAAAGTATGTACCGGACTCGATTGGTGTTTTTCACTCAGTCTCGGAACCAGCACTTTCTCCCAAAACACCTTTAAACTTGATTCTTCTCTAATTTCCAGATGCAAATCATCAAACTTCTTCCAGTGTTTTTCTTTCGATTTATGAAAACGATGCTGATGTGAATAATCAATTAGCAGCGCCATATCCTTTCTATACGCATTTATTCCTTTCTGAAATAAACAAAAATCAAGACCACCATTTCCAATTTCACTGTACAACGGAGGTTGCATTTTGATTGTAAAAGATGCTATACCAATGCTTTGTAAAAAGGTCAAAACACTTTGGAAAACTTTCGTAAAATTAGTTCCGCCAATATTTTTCGTCAGCACAAATCCGCCATAAGTCAATCCTTGGTGCGAAATCACTTCGTTACTTGATACGTTGGCCGGAATAATGGCAGTAAGGTTATTTTTTTGATCAAAAACCAGCATCGAAAAATCTTCAAACCGGTCATTATGGTATTCCATAAAATCTCGATGAAACAGGAATGTTCCATTTTTAGCCTCGGAAACAAATTGGTTCCATACGGTATAATCAGTGGGTTGGTATTTTCTTACGGAATATTCTTTCACTACTTTTACATATTTTGGGTATAGTAGTTATAATCTTTGAGAATGATTCGGATGAATTCTCTATTGCTACTTTCCGATTGTTTTTTGATACCGGTTACTTTTTCAATTTTTTCTTTCAATTTATTAATCAGTTCAAAATCATCTTGAGCTAATGCATTATTGAACGTTTCTTTGATAATTCGCATATCGTTATCAGAAAGTTTAATAACCATAGGATAAGTTGGCACATACTCATTACCAATATCTTCTAAAATGGTATTACTGATTGTGATGTTGTTTTTTAATGTAATCACAGCAGTTCCCGCGGCCATATCACCAAAGCGTTGCGTTTTTTTACTGGAAGCCATGGCAATCAAACCAATCACTCCTCCCATGATGTTATTTTCAATGCTTCTAAAAATCCAACGTATTAAATAATCTCCAAAACCAGCTTGATAGCCATCCAATTTAACGACTTTAATTTTGATTAACTTCTTACCGATGGTTTGTCCTTCAAAAAGAGATTCAAGAACCAGAGAATAGATAAATACAGGAAAAAACAAAATAATAATTACGCTCATTCCCGACCAAGTGTCTGCATTGTCAATATATTTTGAAATTCCCAATAAATATAAAAACACATACCAGACAACAATGATATAAGCGAATTTAATCACTAAATCGATAAAGCTCGCAAGGATTCTTTCACCCACAGAAGCAGCTTTAAAATTTATATTGACATTTTGCGTAGTATTTATTGTTAATTCTGACATAATATTTATTTTAGCACTCCAATGAGAGAAGTAGCTTTTATAAAACAAAATAAAGAAAAATGGCTTGAACTTGAGCAAGCAATTTTGGGTAAATCTATAAAAAATCCTGATGAAATAGCGAATTTGTATATTCAAATAGTCAACGATTTATCCTATGCCCAAACCTACTACCCTAAAAGTAAGACTGTTGTTTACCTAAATCATCTCGCTTCT
>DATEDY010000159.1:0-8736 GCA_035281405.1 Flavobacterium sp. | reverse complement strand
GTGCAATTAACCGATTTACTTGAGGAAGTCAATAGTAATGTGTTGCGATTTGAAGATGGAGTTGAAATGATTGATAAAAATAAATTTTCAATCAATAGCAATGAATACAATAAGGTAAAAGAGTTAGTTATCGCAATTGCTGATTACTACTTTAAAGATCATACCGATAAGAGAAGATTTTCAGGTTGTTGTGGTAGTTCCGGTTCAGATGGCATGAATAAAACATGCAGCAACGGACATGAAGTGGCTACTGAATTCTCAGATTGTTATATGCCACATTATATTTCAGTCACTATTGAAAATGTTCTTATTAAAGACTTTACAGATACTTACGAAGTAAGAACAATACAATTATAACAATATCAAACAAGTCTAGTTGGGTGTTTCTGTATAGCACTATTGTGGTGAACGTTGCGCAAAGCGTATGATGATTTACTATGCAACTTGATTTGAAGGTTTCGACTATTTTCCAAAAAACAGTCACCAAATTCTATGGGTCGTGGGTTCGAATCCCACTCCTGACACAGTCAGGGTAGTTCAGTTGGATAGAATAATAGAAAGTTACGCAGGTTCGAATCCTGCTATCGCCCAAAGTGGTGGTATAGCTTAGTCTGGTCAAGCACTACACTCTTAATGTAGCCTGAGTTTTCTCTCTCGTTAAAAAGAGAAACATTTAAAAATCTTCGGTTTGGAGTCGGTAGAGTTAAACTTGTTTTTGATTCTGCACTCTGCAACAGACCTGAATGATGATTTTGTTTACTGAACCGTTGTCTTGCTCTTGCGTTTGATTGATTTCAAAAGAGTTGATTTCAAAAAACAGCGCAATACCATTATGATGCTTCAGTTTACTAACATCCTTCCGTCCTTTTGAGAGGATTGCAATCCGGAGGTTTTTTATTATTAATAACTAAAAACAAAAACGATGATACAAAGAATTAAAATACAGGCATACCAAGTGGGATTGGTATTTGAGAACAGAAAATTAAGTGCTATCCTTGAAGAAGGTACGCATTGGGTTTTCGGTTTTAAAATAGTGGAACGTTTCGAAATGAATCAAGCTTTTACACCATCAACTGATTTGACTGTGTTATTGGAAAACGAAACATTGAAATCGATGTTAGATGTAGTAGAAGTTACTGATGGCCAAATAGCATTGCAATTCGTGAATAGTAACTTTAAAGAAGTAGTACCAGTAGGTAAGTATGCTTTTTGGAAAGGAGTTAACATAAACACATTTACACTAATCGATTTAACGAAAGTGTTTATTACTGAGAATGTTCCAAAAAACTTGTTAGAGAATATTCGTTTGAGAAGCTTCATCAGACAATTTCAGGTTTTGAACTTTGAAAAAGGATTAATGTTTGTGGATGGAAAATTCGAAAAAGAATTGGTATCAGGTACATACTATTTTTGGAACAATATGACTTCCGTGGAAGTGAAAACGGTTGATTTGAGACAACAGCAATTGGAAATTTCAGGTCAGGAATTGTTGACTAAAGACAAGGCGACTTTAAGAATCAATTTCTTTGTGAAATACCAAGTGATTGACATTTCTAAAGCATTGTTAGATAACAAAGATTTTGAAAAACAATTGTATGTGTTGATGCAGTTAGCTTTAAGAGCTTTTGTAGGCGGATTGACTTTGGACGAATTATTACAGAAGAAAGACAGTTTGGCTGAAATCATTTTAGCGGAAGTAAAAGAAAAAATAGCAACTTTGGGAGTTGTTACTTCAGATGCAGGTATAAGAGACATCATATTACCTGGTGATATGAAAGAAATCATGAATCAGGTATTGGTTGCCGAGAAAAAAGCACAAGCCAACAGTATCATGAGAAGAGAAGAAACAGCTGCTACCAGAAGTTTGTTGAATACTGCAAAATTGATGGAAGAAAATGAAATGCTCTGGAAATTGAAAGAAATGGAATACGTTGAAAAAATTGCCGACAGAATTGGTGAAATCACCATCTCCGGAAGTGGTAACGTTATAGGTCAGTTAAAAGAGATATTTGTAAAATAGAAGGAAAATCTCCTTCATTAAAAGAAATTGAAATGAAAACAACAGATAAAATTATAATTATCGACCTTGAAGCTACATGCTGGCAGGGCGCTGTCCCAAAAGGGCAGGAGAATGAAATTATCGAAATTGGGCTAGCAGTTTTAGATACTGCAAACGGAGAGATTTCGAAAAATAAAGGAATATTAATCAAGCCTCAACGATCGACAGTCAGTCCGTTTTGCACTGAATTAACAACAATCACTCAGGAATTATTGGATGAAAAAGGGATTTTGTTTGAAGAAGCTATTGAGCAATTGATCGATGAGTATCAACCTGATTCATATACTTGGGCAAGTTACGGTCAGTACGATTTGAATATGCTGAAGAGGCAATGTAAATCGTTCGGAATTTCATACCCAATGGGCAACCAGCACATCAACGTCAAAACTTCATTCGCTGATGTCTACGGTTTAGAGAAACCAACAGGCATGAATGGTGCTTTGCATGTATTGGATATTCCTTTGGAAGGAACTCATCACAGAGGTGTTGACGATGCTAAGAATATTGCTAAAATTTTAAATTGGATTTTAAAGCAATAATTGAAAGCTGCAAATACGTTATTTGCAGCTTTTTTAATTATTTGCCTCCAAATGTAAACCAGCTGACAAAACCATTTTCATGACTGGCGTAATTTTAAACAAAAATTAATCATGAAAAAGATACTGTTTTTATTATTCGCTGCATTTTCCCTGCTTTCTTGTGAAGCAGACGATGATGTCAATCTTGAATTGTCTGCGGGTACTTTTGAACCTACATCCGGAATTGATGTGACTGGTTCGGCAAAAATTTATTTAAAAAGCGGTGAACGAAAAGTCGTTTTGGAAAATTTCAGTATTTCGGAAGGTCCTGATTTAAAAGTATATTTATCTACTTCCGCTACGCCGGAAACCTTTATTAATTTAGGAGATTTGACTCAAGCAACAGAATATTCAATTCCTGATCAAGTAAACTTAGAAACCTATTCCTATGTCTTAATTCACTGTCAGCAATACAATCATCTCTTTGCGATAGCTCCTCAGGAATAATTGACTTAATTAAGAATTTTCCTAAAAATAATGTCACACCATCCAATATCAGGATGGTTTTATTATATTTATAAAGTGGTAAATCTTTCAGTATGTATGAAGAATTAAAGTATTGGTATTTAAGAGATCATAAATTGTTTCGGACACTGAGTTTCGCACAGATCAAACAATTGTGTATTATCGTCGGGTTTAAGAAAGCAAAAAAAGGAGAGATTATCTATTTCTCCAATTCGGAAGTGCCAAGAATTTTTTTACTGAAAAAAGGCGCCATTAAGATTGTTTCTGTTGACGAAGAAGGAAACGAAAGCATCAAAGATATTATTCAAAAAGGGGATTTATTCGGGGAACTTACACTGGAAAGTGATGTTCAGGTAAATGAATATGCCAAAGCTCTGACAGATGAAGTGGCTATCTGCAGTTTTTTGCTTTCCGATTTTGAAAACCTGATGCTCAAAAATCCGAACTTGGCTTTATCCTACACTAAATTCGTTGGATGGAAAATGAAACGACTTAAAAATAATTATGCCAATTTGATTTCCAAAGATGCCAAAACCCGTTTGATTTCATTTATTAAAGAATGGGCTTCCAAAGAAGGTGTTTTTAAAGATAATGAAGTAGTCATTGAGAATTACTTAACTCAGAATGATATTGCGCAAATCATATGTACATCCAGGCAAACGGCTACAGTTTTACTGAATGAACTGGAAGAAAGTGGTTTGATTGCTTATAATAGGAAAGAAATTTTGATTCCTGATTTTCAAAAATTATAGAAATGTAATAGAGTTGTCGGCTAACTGACAATATAGGGTTTTGAAGCTTATTAATTTTACAGTATTAATTTAAAATCAATCACAATGAAAAAATTATTGTTCTGTTTCTTATTAAGTTGTTCAATGCTGGGGTTTGCTCAGACTGCTGCTAAAAGAGTTGCCCATTTTAATCTGGAGAAAAAAGTGGCTTTAAACGGTTACGATCCCGTAGCGTATTTCAAAGCTAACAAGGCAATTAAAGGAAAAAAGGATTTGACTTACACTCATGAAGGTGTGGTATATTATTTCAGTACCAAGGAAAATGTTGCTTCGTTTTCTAAAAATCCAGTGGCTTATGAACCACAATATGGTGGATGGTGTGCTTTTGCTATGGGTGATTACGCCAAAAAAGTAGAGGTGAACCCAGAGACTTTTAAAATTGTTGATGGTAAATTGTATCTTTTTTACAATGCGTATTTGAATAATACATTGAAAAGTTGGAATAAGGATGAAAAGAATTTGAAAACAAAAGCCGACTCTAACTGGAAAAAAATATATCAGCCATGAAAAAGATCACTATAGAAAGTATTTTGAAATTGGTTGTAGCCATCATTTTATTGCAAACATTATACTTTAAATTTACTGGAAAACCGGAATCAGTCTATATTTTTACTACTTTAGGTGCAGAACCTTATGGAAGAATAGGTTCAGGTATTGTTGAATTAATAGCTTCTGTGTTATTATTCATTAACAGCACGCGGTTACTGGGTGCGTTTATAGCTATGGGAACCATGATAGGTGCTATATTGTCGCATTTGTTTGTTCTGGGAATTGAAGTCAATAATGATGGCGGAACTTTGTTTGTACTGGCTTTGATTACTTTTGTTTTCAGTAGTGTTTTGGTATATAGATTTAGGAAAGATTGTCACTTTTTAAGATAAAAAAATATGAATTTCAGCTCGGTTAAGAAGACGCTCGAAGAATTGCAATGTTTATTAGTTCAATTGTCTGATGCAGATTATGTAAAGCCCATAACCAATTTAAGTAACGCGTCGATTGGTCAACATACCAGACATATCATTGAACTTTTACAATGTCTGCTTCAATCTTATGAAACCGGCACTTTGAATTATGACAATCGGGAGCGAAATAAAGCTATTGAAAACAATAAGATGCATGCGCTTGCAGCATTGGATTATATTATTGGTGATTACCAAAAGGATAATAAACAACTTCAGCTGTATCAATGTATCGATGGAAATTCATTAGCAATAGAAACCAACTACTATCGTGAGCTTTTGTACAATCTGGAACATTGCATACATCATCAGGCATTGATAAAAGTGGCTTTATTTGATATCGAAAATGTACAAATTGATGAAAATTTTGGTGTTGCTCAATCTACAATCGAATACAAAAAACAATGTGCACAGTAACTTTTGTAAATAGTAATGATCAGTTTATCATTACATCCAACAGAGATGAAAAGATGGCACGACCGAAAGCTATTGAACCTAAAAATTATCGGATAAATCATAAAAATGTTTTCTTCCCAAAAGATGCTAAAGCAGGAGGCACTTGGTATGCTGTTGATGAAAATGCTAACATAATTGTATTGCTTAATGGTGCAAGAGAAAAACATATCCGAAAAGAAAGCTATAAAAAGAGTAGGGGATTGGTGGTGCTGGATTTGATCGGAGCGAATTCAATTCTAAAAGAATGGCAATTGATTGGTTTGGAATTAATAGAACCTTTCACATTAGTTGTTTTTGAAAATTTGCAATTATTTCAGTTGCGTTGGGATGGTGAACATAAAGAAACGATACAATTGGATGAAAATAAAAATCATATTTGGTCTTCGGCAACATTGTATCCACTTGAAATTAGGGAATCCCGTGCTAATTGGTTTGCAGAATTTATGAATTCACATAATAATGTGACAGCAATTGATATGTATAATTTTCATCGTCATACCCAAGAAAACGATATTGAAAACGGATTGGTCATCAATAGAGACAATTTTTTAAAAACATTAAGTATCACTCAGTCTGTGATTGATAAAAACAAAGTGTCTCTTCATCATTATGATTTGGAACAAGACGAAAAATTCACAAATTCATTCATTGTAATATAATAGAAAATATGCGGTTGTTTTTTCATAAGTTGACGAATTGGGAATATTGGCCTTTTACCATTGTTTACATTCCAATCTATTTTTTATGGGCGTTTTATGCTTTGAAAGCAAGAACAATTTTCTTCTTCAATGCCTCGAATCCCAGTATGAAAAATGGCGGTTTTATCATGGATAGTAAAAAAGAAATTTATGATTTGATTCCGCAACGTTATTACCCTAAGACTGAATTAATCAACGAAAAAAGTGATTTTGAACTTGTTGAAAATGCATTACGTCAATCCGGAATATCTTTTCCGCTAATTGCGAAACCTGATATTGGGTTGCGAGGTTCAGCTGTAAAAAAAATAAATTCACTGGTTGATTTAAAACAATATCACGCTAAAGCCAGCTTTGATTATTTAATTCAGGATTTAATTCCGTATGAAAATGAAATGGGTATTTTTTATGTGCGATATCCTAACCAGCCTAAAGGAAAAATTACCGGGATAGTTGCCAAAGAATATTTGATTGTAACCGGAGACGGGAAATCAACAATTGAAGACTTATTAAAACAAAATCCAAGATATGAATTGCAGTTAAGTACTTTATATAGAGAGTATAAAGATGCTTTAGGTAAAGTGCTACCTGAAGGAGAAAAGTGCAACTTGGTCCCTTACGGGAATCATTGTCGTGGGGCAAAATTTATCGATGCCAGTCACCTGATTTCATCCAAATTGGAGAACGTTATCAATGAGATGTGCTTACAAATTGATGGATTTTATTTCGGAAGAATGGATTTAATGTATCAATCCATTTCAGAATTAGAGGAAGGTGAAAACTTCTTATTGGTTGAATTGAACGGTGCAGCCAGTGAACCTACACATATCTATGATCCTAAACACTCCCTATTTTTTGCATGGAAAGAATTGGCCCGACATATTTCCTACATGTTTGAAATAAGCGTAGCTAACAACAAAGCCGGAATCCCTTTTTTGAATCATAAAGAAGGAATGAGACAGTACCGAATGCATCTGGAACAAAACAGTAAAATTTTAAATTTCTGATTTTGAAATCCATTCAAAACATAGGCGTTGGTTTTTTGGTTAGTTTCATTGGTTCGATTCCTTTGGGTTATCTCAATCTTATTGGTTTTGAAATTTACATTAAGACCAACATTGAGCAGTTGATGTATTACCTTTTGGGAGTAGTACTTATCGAAGCTATAGTGATTTATTGCACATTACAAATGATGCATAGGTTGCATCTTAATCCGAAATGGAAATCAAGAGTATCCGTATTTTCCATTTTATTTTTGTTCTTTATGGCATATTATTTTTATAGCGCTGATGTAAAAATTGCAGAAAAAGAAGAGGTTACCGCAACACTGTTTCAATTTCCTCCTTTTTTGACCGGGGTGTTCTTGAGTTGCATAAACTTTGCCCAGATTCCGTTTTGGATGAGTTGGAACTTATTATTAACGAGCGGAAATTATATCTCAGTAGAGAGAACGCCTAAATGGTTTTACATTATTGGAACACTTATAGGTACTTTTTCCGGAATGTTGATTTTAATTTCCGGAATCAAAAGTATATCCAGTTTTGGGTTCATTCATAATCAAACCATTTCCAAAAGTATTCCCTTGCTTTTTATATGCTTGGCTTTTTTTCAGATTTATCAACTGATTGCAACAATCAGAAAAGTTAAAAGCAGGTAATTTTTTCTTAAAAGAATGTCGCAAACCTTTAATGAATAATCTTTATTTTTAGAAAAATTATTCCCATGCACAAAATTGTTTTACTTTTTGCTATGATGTTATTTCTGAGTTGTAAATCTAGTCAGAACGATATAAATGAACCTCATTTTGCTATTGCTATTCATGGAGGTGCAGGTACTATCTTAAAAAAGAACATGACTCCCGAGCTGGAATTGGAATACCATCAAACACTGGAAAAAGCAGTGAGATCAGGTCATGAAATTCTGAAAAATGGAGGTACAAGCCTAGAAGCTGTTCAAAAAGCGATAACCATTTTAGAGGATTCTCCATTATTCAATGCAGGAAAAGGAGCTGTTTTTACCAGTGAAGGTAAGAACGAACTGGATGCTTCCATAATGGATGGAAAAACATTGAAAGCCGGAGCCGTTGCTGGAGTTACTGTAGTAAAAAATCCAATTCTACTGGCTAACGCTATTATGCAAAAATCACCTCATGTAATGCTCACTAACTTAGGAGCTGAAAATTTTGCTAAAGAACAGGGATTAGAAATTGTAGATCCGTCTTATTTTTATACTGAGAAAGCTTATAAAGCTTTAGGGAAAGCTAAACAATCAGAGAAAGAGAAAGATAGTAAATTTGGTACCGTAGGATGTGTCGCTCTTGATAAACACGGTAATCTTGCGGCAGGAACATCAACTGGCGGAATGACCAATAAAAAATGGAACAGAGTAGGAGATTCACCTATTATTGGTGCTGGTACTTATGCCAATAATAAAACCTGCGCAGTATCTTCTACAGGCTGGGGAGAATTTTTTATTCGATCGGTTGTGGCCTATGATATTTCGGCTTTGGTTGAATATAAAAAAATGAAAATTCATCAGGCAACCAAAGAAGCAATTGATAAAGTGGCCAATTTAGGTGGTGATGGAGGAGTGATAGCTATGGATAATAAAGGAAACATTAGTTTTGAATTCAATACAACGGGCATGTTCAGAGCTTCCATTGACAAAGAAGGAAAATTGTACACAGGTATTTATAAAGAATAAAAAAGGAGTTCTAAATGAACTCCTTTTTGT
>DATEDY010000158.1:0-3906 GCA_035281405.1 Flavobacterium sp. | reverse complement strand
AATAACAGAAGGAGGACCACGGGATTTGATTACACTACCAGAGAAAAAAACAAATTTTTCACCGTAACCAAACAAACTGATAGTATCGTTAACCGGAATTTTGAACTCAAACGAGAAAAATTCGGTTGGAATATAGTTGCTAAAGGAATATTCACAAACAAAACAATCGTCAAAGTCATGATGACTGTGTGTGAATTCGGTTTTTCCTTTATGGTATTTGTGGTCGCAATGTTCGGCAGTTAGTTGCTCGACTAAATGCTCGAAAGAATGCAGCGATTGGAACAGTACTCCGAAAAGTACCACCATCACCAAAGAATAGTTTAATATGACTAATTTCTTTTTCATTCTGAACAAATATATAAAACAAAAAATAAATCCGTTCAACAAAAAGTCAAACGGATTCATTTTTATTTATTTTTTTGGTAGTTACACCAAATCATTAGCTACCAGGTATTCAGCAATTTGAACCGCATTTGTTGCAGCACCTTTACGTAAATTATCAGCTACAATCCACATGTTTAATGTATTTGGCTGACTTCCGTCGCGACGAATTCTACCAACGAAAACATCGTCTTTTCCTTGTGCATACAAAGGCATTGGGAATGTAAATGTATCCACATTATCTTGAACAGTTACCCCTGGAGTATGATGTAAAATCTGGCGAACATTATTCACTTCAAAATCATTTTCAAACTCTACATTAACTGCCTCACTATGTCCTCCCACAACCGGGATTCTAACTGCAGTAGCGGTAACAGCAATCGTTTTATCGTCTAAAATCTTTTGTGTCTCACGAACTAATTTCATTTCCTCTTTTGTGTAATCATTCTCTTCGAAAACATCACATTGAGGAATTGCATTACGGTGAATTTGATATTTATAAGCCATATCTCCTTTAACACCTTCGTATTCATTTTCCAATTGACGAACAGCTTTTACACCAGTTCCGGTAATTGATTGATAAGTAGATACAACAACGCGTTTGATATCAAACTCTTTATGCAATGGTGCCAAAACCATTACCATTTGAATGGTAGAACAGTTAGGGTTAGCAATAATTTTATCTTCATTAGTCAAAACCGAAGCATTGATTTCCGGTACAATCAATTTTTTTGTAGGATCCATTCTCCAAGCAGAAGAATTATCAATTACAGTTGTGCCCACTTCAGCAAATTTAGGTGCCCATTCCTTAGAAGTTTCGCCACCTGCCGAAAAAATAGCAATCGCAGGCTTCATATCAATAGCTGTTTGCATACCAACTACCTTGTACTTATTGCCTTTGAATTCAATTTCGTTTCCAACAGATCTTTCTGAAGCAACTGGAATTAATTCTGTAATCGGAAAATTTCTTTCCGCTAATACTTGAAGCATTACTTCTCCTACCATACCGGTAGCACCTACAACGGCTACTTTCATCTTAAATGTGTGTGTTTAAATTTTGACACCACAAAAGTAAATAATATTTGGCTTCCAAAAACGCAATAAAAAAATTTAACAAAATGTTATAAAAAACAATAAAAACATGCGCAACATTGGCTTAACACATGCTCAGGATATCAATCTCATTGATTTACAAAACAATAACTAAAAAATAAAGTTAAGAAAATTCTTATTTTTATATTTTTGCGACAACTAAAAAACTAAAAAAAATGAAAAAAATCTTTTTTATTCTGTTATGCATTGGGGTGCATAACATGTTAACAGCTCAAACAACATTAATCAGCACAGGATCGTCATGGAAGTACTTAGCCAACGGATCCAATCAAGGAACAGCATGGAGAGCAACAACTATCAACGAAACTGGGTGGCTACAGGGCAATGCCCAACTCGGTTATGGCGATGGAGATGAGACAACTGTTGTTAGTTATGGTTCAAGTTCCTCTAACAAATACATCACGACTTATTTTAGAAAAACATTCAATATAGCCAATGCAAGCGCGTTCTTGAATTACACATTAAAAGTAAAAAGAGATGATGGTGTAGCAGTTTACGTTAACGGAACGGAAGTTTACAGAAATAATTTAGCATCAGGAGCAAGTTATACCACTTTAGCAACATTGGCTAGTGATGACGGCGGAACATTTCAAACTACCACTTTACCTGCTACCACTTTTATCACTGGAAGCAATACTATCGCAGTTGAAATTCATCAGAATGCTGCTAATAGTTCCGACATAAGCTTTGACTTAGAGCTTACAGGAAACACAAGTGCTCCACCATCGGTTACGCAGAAACATATTCGTTGGGGAACAACAAAAAACCCATTGGAAGGTCTAACAGTATCATGGACGAATTCAACAGGAGCAACTACAGATCGAATAAAATGGGGTTACACTACTTCTTATGAGCAAGGTACCAATAATGTGACATCGCGTTCAGGTTATTCGGCTTCAGCAAATAAATTCTTCAGTTTTACATTCCCTGGTGTATTAACTCCTAACGCAATCATTTACTATTCACTTTATGATTCGGTAAGTGCTGTTTGGAGCGCACAAAAGACGTTTACAACTTCACCTCCTTTAAATACTAATGCATTTACATTTGCAGCAGTGGGTGACAGTCGTACTAATGTTGGTGTATGGAATACCATTTCAACTTTAACTAACAACAGAAACCCTGCTTTTGTAGTTTTCAACGGAGATATTGTAGATACAGGAAGTTCAGCCTCACAATGGAATGCATGGTTTGACAACGGAAACAATTTAATAGCCAACAAAGTAATTTTACATGCTCAAGGTAATCATGATGTAGCTTCGGCTTCTTACTATCAGAATATTTTTGATTTACCGAAGAACAATACTCCTCAAACCGAATTATACTATTCAGTAGAATATGGTGAAGCAATTTTCATCTGTTTGAATTCTGAAACTCCAGGAGATACAGCACAACGCACTTGGTTAACAAACACTTTAGCTGCTAACGTTAACAAAAAATGGAAAATCATATCATTCCACAAACCATTTTATACTGTTGGTCCACATGCAGGTGAAATGGATGCTTATTGGAACACTTGGTTTAAAGCCTTTGACGATTATGGTGTGGATTTGATCTTAACCGGTCACGATCATTTATATGAAAGATTCAAACCCATCAACAGAAATGTGAGTACAACAGTTCCTGTAGCCAATTATGGTAGTTTAGCAGGAGAAGGCAGATGTCAAGTGGTTTGCGGAGGAGCTGGAGCACCATTATATTCTGCCGGAAGTTCCTCATTATTACAAGCCTTTAAATCGGATTATCACTATGTTATGTTTGACGTAACTAATACGACACTTTGTGGGACGGTTTATGATGATACCAATGTAGTCATAGACAATTTCTGTATCAATAAACCTTATTTAGCTTCACAACCTCAAAAACAGGTTTTTTACCCTATAAAAGTGTATCCTAATCCAATTAAGGATTCTTTCAGAGTAGATTATTCTTCACCAAACATTGGAGATGCGATTATCAACATTTACGATGTAAAAGGAAATTTGATTACCACAGAAAAAACAAATAAGCCTACCACAGATTTCACGTATACTTACAACGGTACAGTATTAAAACCCGGTGTATATGTTTTTGAGATCCAAGTGGAAAATCAAAAAGACACTTCGATTTTAGTCCGTGAATAATAGTATTATAAACATTGTAGAAAAATGTGCCCGTATAGGTGTTTTTGGCACCTATTTGGGTCATGGCATCGTAGCTTTGGGCATTAATCCTAAATGGATACCATTACTTACCTGTTTTGGCTTTACTGATGCTCAAGCTGTAATCCTGATGCCTTATATTGGAATATTAGATATTATTGTTGCTATAGTAGTTCTACTATTCCCGATTAGAATTATTGTCTTATGGGCTATACTTTGGGCTTTTGCCACGGCATTAAGCAGACCAATATCCGGTCAGGAATTTGTCGAA
>DATEDY010000157.1:0-2919 GCA_035281405.1 Flavobacterium sp. | reverse complement strand
TCCTTCATTTTTAAGTGTAAGTTGCAGTTTTACCAGTTTCATTCCTTCCAATGCATCAATGGGTACTGAAGGAGTTCCCCATCCGGCACTAATACTTGAGGCATAGTCTTCGGAAACTTTTTTGAATGTAATCTTTAGTCCTTCCACATTATTTTCCTGTGCAGTTACAGCGCTCAGGAATAATAACAGTGTAAGGGTATATATTTTATAGAAATTCATTGGGTTTCGTTTTCTAAAAGGAAAAATTATTTGATGATTTTGAATTTCACTTCAAAGGTTTTACCATCAATGATGCCTATTCCAGATACGATTCCGTTTTCGATTTTTTCAAACTTTACATTCATGACTACGCCAGGTTTTAAAGGGAAATCCGGTATCGTGGTTTCAATCAATGTGGCTTTGTATTCGCAATCATTGATCCAATTCAGGTCGGATTTGATGAAGTATTTACCGTTATCCACATATTCTGTATGTTTATTTTCCTCTATGATTACATAGCTGTTTTCATTAGGCGCAGTAACATAGCTTAATTTGATGTGCTTTAATTGTTTGCAATCGGGAGTCGCATTACTTTGTGCATAAGTAGCAGTTCCAAAGGATAAGACAAAAAGTAAGGCAATTGATTTGAATAGTTTCATGGTGTATGATTTTTTGGGTTCAATATGTTGTAAAAACACTAATAATCAAAGAGCAAAAGCGGGTTTAATTACTTGTTTTATTCTGTTGTCTTGACCATTCAATAATTAATGGATACAGTTCGGTTAACGTTTTATTCGGATTTTCTTTTCGAAGTTGAATCAATTCATCATTGAAGGCTTTGAACTTTACAAAACCTCTGTCTTCTGCATTCATTTTTATTTTTTCAGCAATAACGAGATTAGCTGTTTCCGAATCATAATTTTCTAAAATCCAAATGTTAAATACGGCATGTGTCATGTATTCATTGAATACTGATTGTGGATTAGTGTAAAGATTATTTTTCTCAGACCAGATATTGGAATTAAAAATTTCGGCGATTTCTTTTTTATATTTATTACTGATCGGATTCACATAATTATGATCGATTTCTGTAAAAACGATACCTGAATAAAAAGTTTCTTTTTGTTTTTCGGTAAGTTCTTTTCTTTCATCAAATCGATCTCCATTGCAAATGAACATTATTGTTTCCCCAAACAAAGCATTCTTGTTAGGATTTTTTACAACAAAATTTTGTGTACTGTGTGAGCCGGTGATTAATGGTGAAAAAACTACTTTATAGGCATTGTACTTGTTTGGGAATTCTTTTTCCAACCAAGTCCACATATTTTGTATGGGCAGAAGTTGTTTTACCCTTTCCATGTCACCGGAATAATATTTTTTATTTTTCTTATAAAACTTCCTGAAATTGGATTTGTCTGAAAAGTCCTGTATTAATGGGAGCAAATCTGTGAATGAATTGGTAAAACCACTATGATCTTTTCCAAAAACGTAATTGTAAATTTCCCCTTTCACAATTTTATTGTCTTTAAATTCGTAGATGAAGCTGTTTTCCCGGAACTCGAAATATTTTTGAAGAGGATCATTTTTAGCGTCCAGTATTAATTTTTCGAAGACAGGATGATTCAGATAAGGCTTAAAGTATTTCACTACGGCTTTGTAGTAAGCAGTATTTTTGTGCAAATGCGCTATTTCATTAGTACTTGGCGATAATACACATAGAATGTTTGCCAATTCATATACTTCAGGCAGTTCAAAAGTTATTTTTCCTTGATTGTTATCGATGTAATCCTGAGAAAAGTTGGAATCAGCAGCGTTGAATCTGAAAGCCACCACCGTTTTTTTTCTTGGTGTAACAATGGTAACATAGCTTTTTCTGGCGTAGGGATAATTATCTGCTTTGATCTTAAGTGTGTCTTTCCCGATGATTGCTGTCATTACAAGTCCTTTAGCAGTATTAGTTCCGGGACTTATCGTATCGTGTTTGCTGATATCAAATTTATAAAGTTGAGATTGATCGGAGAAACTCCACTTTAGTGTATCTGAATCGGAATAATAGACCTTGTCAATTTTTTCAATGATTTTTTGTCCGAAAGTGGCATTTACAAAAAGAAGTAATAGCAGTAAGTATTTCATTTAGTTTTTTTTATTGGCAGATAGTAATGCTAGCAATGGTTTTAATGTTCTGAAGGTTCCAGCGTTAATTATAGAAAGAGGTGTTTCATGGTGAATTTTTTGCGATTAGGTTTGCAAATGTACTGAAATATTGAATTTACATTCCCGGCCAATACAGGGAATTAAACTTATGACCATCGGGATCAGCAAAACCGAAAGTGTAGCCAACTTCAAAAGCTTCGGGTTCCGAAAAAACAGTACCGCCAATCTTTTTTACTTTTTCATACCAGGCGTCAACTTCTTCTTTGCTGCCAGCCGATAATGAGAAAATGATTTCATTCGAAGTTGTTGTATCGGTAATCTTTCCATTTAGGGCTCTTTCAAACCGTTGTGGCGTAAAAAAGTTAATCACAAACTTGTTTTCACCAAAATAGAGACTGACCAGTTCGTTTGTTTCTTTTCCATTTTGATGAAATCCTAAACTCGTATAAAATTGAATTGTTTTTTGCAGGTCTTGAGAAACCAAGTTGGCCCATATCATTTTAGATTCCATTTTCTTTATTTTTTATGGCTAACTAAGGTAAGGAATTTATATGTATTTGGCTGGAAGATTAAAAGTTATCAGTTACATTCTTTACTTTTAACCAGTTTGCTACAATGTTTTTATACCGGTTTAAATATAAATCCTGTATACCCCTTTTTCTTTTTCGAAAGTATAGTGATCAACGGTGAAATTTTGAATACTTTGTGAACGAACGCAAGGATTAGTTTCTTTATCTACAATATCGAAGGAAATTGTAAAGAAATCGGTGCCGTTTTTTTTGAACT
>DATEDY010000156.1:0-3017 GCA_035281405.1 Flavobacterium sp. | reverse complement strand
TCGAAATCAATTTTGCAATCCATCATATCGGCAAAACGTTTCACCAATTGCAATCCCATACCTATTCCTTTTTCATTTCCGGTACCATTTGTGGAAACATAAGTATTTGCTTTAATACTGTTTATCTTTTCGGCTGACATTCCCACGCCGGAATCTTCCACTATCAAGATATTGTCTTCGTGATAAAATAAAATTCTCCCATTCTCGGGTGTAAATTTGATCGCATTGGAAAGTAAATTACGAATGATAACCGTCATGATTTCCGAATCACAGTCTTTGGTATGAAAGTCATCAAGATCGACATGAACTTCGATATGTTTATTCTGAATCATACTACTGTAAAATTCAATAATCCCTTTGGTAAGATTTTTATAATCAATGGTTACCGGTAGAATGGCAACTGTATTAAAATTTAACTTCGTCCAATTTAAAATCGTTTCAATCATTTCAAGAAGCAACGTTGATTCCTGATAGATTATCTTCACCATTTCCTTAAATTCTTCGTTAGTGATATCATTTTCTGCGGCTAAAGAAGAAATGGATGTCAAATTGGCAATAGGATTTCTCAAGTCATGTCCCAAGATAGAAAGCATACGCTCATTATTCTCATTTATTTGAGCCAGTCTATGTTGGAGTACAACTTCATTATTGATATCAACAAAAGCGAGAACAAAAAAGTTATCAAAAAAGAAGGTTTTGATTTCATACCATTTTTCTTCTTTATTCTTAGGCTTTAGTCGCGCTTTGATTTTAACTACTTTTTCATTTTTGGCAGCAGCTTCATTTAACTTCTCATTCCATACCTGTCTGATTTCATTTCGGTAATTTTCGTCAGGATACAACAACTCATACCAGGTATCTACATCGGGTATATCCTGAACAGTGTAGCCAAATTCCTGAATCAAATTTTCATTAAAAAACAAACTTTCGAAACTCGTATCATGTGTTTCGATTTCTGTAATGATAAATGGATAAGGTAATAAATTGGCAACTTTAATTACATCTTCTTTCGAATTAAAAATAGACTCCATAACTATTTTTCATCAACTCCATTCTAAATTTAGTGATAATTCCTATAAAAGAAAAAGAATCAAGTTATGATGCGCACATAAACGACTAAAAGCAATTTTATACTTATAACCTTACAAAAAGAAACCGTAAAAAAAGGGATAAAACTTACATTTCATCCCTTTCTAACTATATCATTATAGCTTATTTTTCTATTTCTTTCAAGCTCTCCATTTTCTTGTATGCTAAAAACCCTTTGATGTCTTCAAAATGTTCTTTCACACGTTTGTGTCCAAATTCAAAAACTTTTTCGGCCAAGCCATCTAAGAAATCACGATCGTGAGAAACTAAAATCAACGTTCCGTCAAAATCTTTCAGTGCATCCTTGATAATGTCTTTAGTTTTCATGTCCAAGTGATTGGTAGGCTCATCCAGAATCAAAACATTCACCGGCTCCAATAACAATTTGATCATGGCCAAACGAGTTTTCTCACCACCCGAAAGCACTTTCACTTTCTTTTGAATATCATCACCTTTAAACATAAAGGCTCCTAAAATATTTTTTATTTGTGTACGGATGTCACCTACTGCGATATGATCAATCGTTTCAAAAATAGACAACTCACCATCTAATAATGCCGCCTGGTTTTGTGCGAAATAACCAATTTGAGAATTGTGTCCCACTTCTAGTTTCCCTTCAAAATCGATCTCTTTCATGATTGCTTTAATCATGGTTGATTTACCTTCACCGTTTTTACCAACGAAAGCTACTTTTTGGCCACGTTCGATCACCATGTTCGCTTTTTGGAATACCACATGATCACCGTATGATTTAGATAGTTCTTCCACTACGACAGGATATTGTCCTGAACGCGGTGACGGAGGGAATTTCAGTTTCAAAGCAGAAGTATCAATCTCATCAACTTCGATAGGTACAATTTTTTCCAACATACGCACACGAGACTGTACTTGTTCTGTTTTAGAGAACGTTCCTCTGAAGCGTTCAATAAATGCTTGATTATCGGCAATGAACTTCTGTTGTTCGTCGTATGCTTTTTGTTGGTGGATTCTTCTGTCTTTACGCAATTCCAAATATTCAGAATATTTCGCTTTGTAATCATAAATACGTCCCATAGTTACTTCAATGGTACGACTTGTAATATTATCAACGAAAGCTCTATCGTGAGAAATCACCATTACCGCTTTCGCTTGCGTGATCAAGAACTCTTCCAGCCATTGGATACTTTCCATATCCAGGTGATTCGTAGGCTCATCCAGCAAAATCAAATCCGGTTTTTTCAATAAGATTTTAGCCAATTCGATACGCATTCTCCACCCACCTGAAAATTCAGATGTTTTACGATTAAAATCTTCTCTTTCGAAACCTAAACCTTTCAAAACTTTTTCAACTTCCGCTTCGTAATTGATTTCTTCAATAGAATAAAACTTTTCACTTAGTTCAGAAACGCGTTCGATTAGTTTCATGTAATCATCGCTTTCATAATCAGTACGGATAGTCAATTGTTCATTGATATCATCAATTTCTTTCTTCATGTTCAAAACATCTGCAAAAGCTTTTGATGTTTCTTCCATTACTGTACAATCATCCTTGGTTAACAAATGTTGTGGTAAATAAGCTATAACCGCATCACTTGGTGCAGAAATACCACCACGAGAAGGTTTGTTTTCACCAGCGACAATCTTCAACAAAGTCGATTTCCCGGCTCCGTTTTTACCCATTAGGGCAATTTTATCATTTTCATTTATCGCAAAAGTAACATCACTAAAAAGTGTTGTTCCGCCAAACTCAACGGCGATATCATTTACTGTAATCATTTTTTCAGATAGTTAGATTGTAAGATTGTCAGATTATTTACTTCGTCAGTTCGTTAACGCTCGTGTGACAATCCAAATTTTGAAGGTGCAAAGATAGTTTTATTTAGTAAATAGTTGCTAGTCATAAGTCCTAAGTTTTTAGTCCTTAGCTAGTAGGAGTTCCAATTCTTTTT
>DATEDY010000155.1:0-5288 GCA_035281405.1 Flavobacterium sp. | reverse complement strand
TTTGCCGATGTGGAACTGACGCAGGAACTACTGGAATACCAACCGAATCAGATCTCGGCCATCGAAGTCAAAACCGATTCCATGGCAAGCGAAGAAGCCATTGTAGACCAAATCAAATCGGTATTCGGAGATAACGTCATTGTTAAAAACCGCATGCAGCTCAATGACAGTCTGCACAAAATGCTCAACACCGAAAACACGGTCATCTACCTCATCTTTACACTGGTTATCATCATGACATTGTTCACCTTAGCCGGTGCCATCATCATGATTATACTGGATAAAAAAGACAACCTGAAAACATTGTACAATTTAGGCAACACCATCCGCGACATCCGACGTATTTTCCTGTTACAGGGTACACTGGTGACGGTCTTGGGAGGCGCATTAGGAATTGCCTTAGGCGTAATAGTAGTGTTCATCCAAGAACATTTCAAATTGGTCATGATTACCGAAAGTCTGGCCTACCCGGTACGCTTCAATCTGGAGAACTGTGCCGTGGTATTCTTTACCATTGTGGTTCTGGGCTTTTTGGCATCTTATATTGCCAGTAGCAATGTGAACAAGAAATTATTTGACTAAACCATATCCATTTCGGATTTTTCTATATCTTTGGTCACAACAAAAAATAAAACTTATGATTGTATTTGTCTAGTCCTGCTATTATCGGGAGATAATTAGGGCGTATTACATTATTCCGGTATTCTTCATACCGGGCACATTATTCATTTTATCCTAATTAATCATGACAGAAACAACCAGTACCGCACTAAGTACACGCATTTTTTCCACTTTAAAATCAGCCATCAAAGGAGACGAAACTTTTGACTTCACCAAAGGAAGCATCAAAAAAGGGGTCATTCTATTAGCCATTCCCATGGTATTGGAAATGATGATGGAATCGGTATTCGCCTTGGTCGACTTGTACTTTGTAGGCCATTTGGAAAACAGCAGCTATGCCATTCAAACCGTGGGTCTGACCGAATCAGTACTCACCATTATATACTCATTGGCCATCGGAATCAGTATGGCCGCCACCGCCGTGGTAGCACGCCGCATTGGAGAAAAGAATCCTGAGGCTGCAGCCAAAGCGGGAATGCAGTCAATTATCATTGCATTTGCCATCAATACCCTTATCAGTATCTTCGGATTTATTTATGCCGAAGAGATCTTAATCCTCATGGGCGCCTCTACCGAAGCCGCTGCTTACGGAGTGAATTTCACCCGAATCATGATGGCCAGCAGCATCAGCATTATGTTGTTATTCCTGATCAACGGTATTTTCCGTGGTGCGGGTAACGCTGCCATTGCCATGCGCAGTTTATGGCTGGCCAATGGATGCAATATCATTTTGTGTCCGATACTGATCAACGGATTGGGTCCGATTCCTGCCTTCGGACTGATTGGTGCCGCTATGGCGACCTCTATCGGAAGAAGCATCGGAGTATTGTACCAATTCTACCATTTATTCGGCGGAAGCGGGATGCTGAAGGTACGCCTTTCGCATTTCATTCCTGACTTAGAACAAATCGGTGCTATCGTAAAAATAGCCGCTCCGGGCGTATTGCAATTCGTTATCGCCTCATGCAGCTGGATATTTTTGGCACAATTGGTCGCTACCACCGGTAACGATACCGGTTCGGCAGGTTATCAAACCGCCTTGCGTATTATGATGTTCTTTATTCTTCCGGCTTGGGGATTGAGTAACGCCGCCGCTACATTGGTCGGTCAGAACCTGGGTGCCCAACAGGTGGAACGCGCGGTAAAATCAGTATATACCACAGCGAAATACAACGTAATCTTCATGGGAACGATTATGGTGTTCTGCTTGTTATTCGGTAATCCGATTATCTCCATCTTTACCGATAACGAAGCGGTACAGAAGGTAGCAGTTTCGGCACTACAGATTATGAGTTTGGGTTATATCTTCTACGGTATCGGAATGGTATTGATCAATACCTTCAACGGTGCCGGTGATACCTGGACGCCTACTAAAATCAATTTCGTCGGGTTCTGGTTATTCCAGATACCTTTAGCCTATTTGCTGGCGAAATACCTCAAAATGGGTCCGACGGGAGTATTCATGGCCATTCCTATCGCAGAAACAGCGATTACGTTAGCCAGTATCGTACTCTACCGAAGAGGAAAATGGAAAACCATCCAAGTGTAATTAAGCATAAAGAAAAAGTCCCGATAGTTATCGGGACTTTTTTTATAGTAACTGACCTGCGTAGTCTTGTTTGATATCTTCAAAAACGGTTAATAAAGCATTGTGGTCGTTTAAGGTCACCAACTTCTGGCGGTGTTCTTTAAAATGCGGGATGCCTTTAAAGTAATTGGTGTAATGACGACGCATTTCCACAATACCTACATGCTCGCCTTTCCACTCCATTGACCAGATTAAATGGTTTCTGGCCGCCTCTACTCTATCGTTAATGGTTGGTGGGGGCAAATGTTCTCCGGTTTTGAAATAATGCTTGATTTCGTCAAATATCCATGGGTAACCAATGGCAGCACGACCAATCATCATTCCGTCCAGACCGTATTTGTTTTTGTATTCCAAGGCTTTCTCCGGAGAATCGATGTCTCCATTACCAAAGATGGGCATGGTGATTCTCGGGTTGTTCTTTACTCTTTGGATATGCGACCAGTCCGAATGTCCTTTGTACATCTGCGCACGGGTACGCGCATGCACCGTTAAGGCCTGTACTCCGATGTCCTGTAGTCTTTCAGCTACCTCATCAATATTGATGGAACTCTCATCCCATCCCAAACGGGTTTTTACCGTCACCGGGAGGTTCGTACTACGAATTACCGCTTTGGTCAAACGCACCATCAGGTCGACATCTTTCAAAACACCGGCTCCGGCTCCTTTACAAACCACTTTCTTCACCGGACATCCGAAGTTGATATCCACCAAATCCGGCTGTACGGTTTCCACAATTCGCGCTGACATCGCCATAGCTTCCTCATCACCTCCAAAAATCTGAATCCCTACCGGACGTTCATAATCGAAAATATCCAGCTTCTGACGGCTTTTAATTGCATCACGAATCAATCCTTCCGAAGAGATAAACTCCGAGTACATCAAATCAGCGCCATGCAGCTTGCACAAACGACGAAAAGGAGGGTCACTCACATCCTCCATAGGTGCGAGTAACAAAGGAAATTCGGGTAATTCTATGTTGCCTATTTTAGCCATTGCTTCTTCAATTAGTCCACTTCATTATGTATAAAAACAAAAAAAAGCTGCAATAAATTACAGCTTCATTTTCGGCGCAAAGATACTACTATTCTACATTTTAGAAGCAATATCCTTACTATATTTTTTCAGGGTAGCTCTGGCCATACCTAAATTCACTTTATTGGAATCTACGGCAAGGTATACAAAGTATTCCCCATTATCAGACAAATCGATAATATGCAATTGGTTCGAAAGTGTAATCAGGATATCATCGATTTTCTCAGATAAGCCTAAAGCCTTGATAGCGCTTAACTTCGCCTTAACCACTTCAAGGTTGTAAGCAGAAGCCAATTCAGGATCAAACTTAGGGTCAACAGAAAGCGATGCAAAAGACATTCCTGTTTTTAATTCCGTTACGGAAACACCGATAAAACCATTAAGGTTATCTTTAAGGTCGGTGGTGAAAGTTGTTAGAAATTCTGACATAATTTAAGAGTTTTAGTTTGTTAGTAAAGATTGTTTTTGTTGTTATAAAACAGATTGCAGTTTCAAGTGAATCAATCCCAGTTTACTGGAGTTTTTAGTAATCAAAGCCAAGTACTCGTCTTTTTCGAGTTTTCTCACAAAGAATAGTCCTTTCTCGGCATGAACGATCAACTCCTGAGAGTTCCCGAATTTCAGATCGGCCACTAACTCCTTACACATGGTAAGCAATACACCCGCCATAGCCGCAATGTTCCCATCAAAATCCAGGTAGTGAGATTTGATCAGAACGCCGTCTTCATTAAATACCAATGCTGAATCTACCCCAGTTTCTTCAATAAGCGTGTCTAAGTCCAATTTTTTCATAAATATTAGTTATTAGTAAGTTAGTCTAGCTAATGTAAGATTTTTTTTATATTGTTTTTCATTTTTATTAGGAATTTTTTTATTATTTTTAAGACAGCTTAAATACCACATTTTCGCAGCAGACAAACTTCAAAAACTAAAAATCATGGCAAAAGAAACGAACCTAGACCGACTTAAAAAAAAATTACTAAGCCGTTTAACTGAATTTAGAAAGTATCGAATCGCTAAGGGTAAAATCACAAAAAAACCTTCCGTTTTCGCTAAAATCTTCAGCTAAAGAAAGTTTAAAAAAAGAGACTTTAATTGCTTCACTTATTTTCATACTTTTGTAGCTTAAAATGATGACAAAGAGCATTGGCCGTGAATTGGTCGGAATACCTAATCAATTCCACAGTTCACAGCCAATTGCCCATAAATGTATAAGATGAAGCATATTCGAAATTTCTGCATTATTGCGCACATTGACCACGGTAAGAGCACCTTGGCCGACCGTTTATTGGGCGCAACGCAAACAGTAACAGCTCGTGAAGAAAAAGCGCAATTACTAGACAATATGGACTTGGAACGTGAGCGTGGTATTACTATCAAGAGTCACGCCATCCAAATGGAATACAAATACAAAGGCGAAGATTATATCCTGAACCTTATTGACACTCCGGGACACGTGGATTTCTCTTATGAGGTTTCCCGTTCCATTGCTGCATGTGAAGGCGCACTATTGATTGTAGATGCCGCACAGAGCATTCAGGCACAAACCATTTCCAACCTTTACCTGGCATTGGAAAATGATCTTGAAATCATTCCGGTATTAAACAAAGTAGACTTACCAAGTGCCAATCCGGAAGAAGTGAGTGATGACATCATCGACTTGTTGGGTTGTGACTTGGAAGATATTATTCATGCATCAGGCAAAACAGGCTTTGGTGTAGAAAACATCTTAGCCGCCATTATTGAGAAAATCCCTGCTCCGAAAGGAGATCCGGAAGAACCATTGCAAGCCTTGATCTTTGACTCGGTATACAACCCATTCAGAGGTATTGAGGTAATCTTCCGTGTGAAGAATGGTGAAATCAAGAAAGGTCAGAAAATCAAGTTCATGGCTACCGGGAATGAATATTTCGCTGATGAAATCGGTACGCTTAAATTAAACCAAGTTCCGAAAGATAAAGTATCAACCGGAGACGTAGGTTATTTGATTTCAGGAATCAAAGAAGCAAAAGAAGTAAAAGTAGGTGATACTGTTACGGATGCTAAA
>DATEDY010000154.1:0-3192 GCA_035281405.1 Flavobacterium sp. | reverse complement strand
CATTCATCATTAATCTCTCTGATGATTCGGATTCTTTCTGCTACATCAGTATAATCGGCATGGGAAAAATTGATTCGGAATACATCAACCCCTGCTTCCATCATTTTTTGTATTACTTCTTTTGTGCTACACGCAGGGCCTAGGGTAGCAACAACTTTGGTCTTCTTTCTTGTTGACATCTTTAAAAAATTAAATTGTTTTTCGATTTGATTTCATGCACATCTACTTCATACACCGTGTTAATGGAATCAATCTTTTTAATTTTACTTATTATTTCTTTTGTATTTATCTGTTCGTCGTGTTCTATTTTTAAAAAATAGTCCACTTTTTTAAGTTCATTAATCAGGTTAACCTGAGTAGCCATAACGTCGTCGTCAAAAAGCGAATTGCTTTTGGCCTGAACTGGTAATTCTATTTCTTGTTTGTTCTGAATCAAATCCCAAACCATCATGGCAATTTCATCTTCAAAAGTAAACCTTGAAAATGAGGTTTTTTGTTTGTTGATTTCAATTGGGATTTCGTCTTCGTTTTTAGAAAGTAAAATTTCTAACTGCTGATTTATTTTGAATGCTAACCTATAGTCTTCTAATGTGGTATGAATGGCAATAAGATCATAATCTACTTGGTCAAAATCTTCTAACTGCAATTTATGAATAGCCATGGAACTCAAAATAAAATGTAAATATACTATTAATAACGGACTTTAAACAGTCTGAAACGTTACCTTTTTGCTAATTTATTAACGAAAACGTTTGAGTTTTAGAAAGATACGGCTTATTTGGAATCAATTTGAGATTGAAATACAAAATAAGCTCTTTTTGAAGCAATTTCCTCGGCTTTCTTTTTTGAAGTGGCTCGGGCTTTGGCAACAACTTTGCTGTCAATGTGTAGTTTAACACCGAAGTATTTTAAATTACCCGTTCCGTTATCGTCGTATATTTCATAATTAAAAGATCTTTTTTCCTTTTGGCACCATTCAATCAATAAGCTTTTGTAGCTGATGACTTTGCCCTCCAAACGATCTATATCAACGTAGGGTTTGATGATTTTTCTGTGGATGAATTTTTCGCAGTATAAAAATCCTTTATCTAGATAAATGGCGCCAATAAAGGCTTCAAAAATATTACCGTGTACATTTTCTCCAAAATGTTGTGGTGCTACTTTGCTTTCAACAAACTGGATCAAATTAAAATCTTTTCCTAGTTCATTCAGATGTTCGCGACTCACAATTTTAGATCGCATTTTGGTTAGGTAACCTTCGTCTCCTTTAGGGACTTTATTGAATAAATGTGAGGCGATTACAGAACCAAGCATGGCGTCTCCCAAAAATTCCAAACGTTCGTAATTGATGGGATTGCCATTCTCGTCGCTCTTATTCATGGAACGATGAGTGAATGCTTTTCTATAATGTTCTAAATTGTTAGGTTTGAACCCTAAAATTTTCTCGAGTTTATCAAAAAAAATCCCGTCTTCTGGAGAACGGGAAGTTTTAAATATTTTTTTAATAATACTCATATAGAGGAATTAGTCAATTTTTTTGAATAAAACACAGGCATTATGTCCGCCAAATCCAAAAGTGTTACTCATAGCCACTTTGATGTCTCTTTTTTGAGCTTTATTAAGTGTTAAGTTTAACGAAGGATCGATATTCTCATCTACAACCGAATGATTAATTGTAGGCGGTATAATTCCGTGCTTGATTGCTAAAACCGATGCGATAGCTTCTATAGCTCCAGCCGCTCCTAACAAGTGACCAGTCATTGATTTTGTTGAGTTGATATTGATATTTTTGGCGTGTTCACCAAAAACTGCACTGATGGCTTTCAATTCGGCAACATCACCCAAAGGTGTAGAAGTTCCATGTGTGTTAATGTGTTCAACATCTTCTGGTCTCATTCCTGCGTCATTCAAGCAATTTTCCATTACAGCGATTACGCCGATGCCTTCTGGATGTGGTGCGGTTAAATGGTACGCATCAGATGACATTCCGCCACCACCAACTTCACAATAAATATTGGCACCGCGTGCTTTTGCATGTTCATATTCTTCTAAAACTAAAGCTCCGGCTCCTTCACCTAAAACAAATCCGTCACGAGTCGCGTCAAATGGTCTTGAAGCAGTTTCAGGACTTTCGTTTCTTGTTGATAATGCTTGCATTGAGTTAAATCCACCCATGCCGGCTATGGTTACTGCTGCTTCAGAACCTCCTGAAATGATAACGTCACACATTCCTAAACGAATGTAGTTGAATGCGTCAATCAAAGCATTGGCTGAAGATGCACAGGCTGATACTGTGGTGTAGTTTGGACCCATGAAACCATTTCTCATAGAAATATGAGCTGGGGCAATATCTGCAATCATTTTTGGAATAAAGAAAGGGTTGAAGCGAGGTGTTCCGTCTCCTTTTGCATAGCTAAGTACTTCTTCTTGGAAAGTTTCTAAACCTCCAATACCTGCTCCCCAGATAACTCCAACTCTTTTTTTGTTTACGTTGGCATCTGTAATTCCGGCATCTTTGATGGCTTGTTCTCCAGCTGCAATGGCATACTGAGCGAATTTATCCATACGGCGAGCCTCTTTTTTGTCTATATAATCTTCAACGTTGAAGTTTTTTACTTCGCAGGCAAATTTTGTTTTATGTTTTTCGGTGTCATAATACGTGATAGGCGCTGCACCACTTTTTCCGTTGATTAACGCGTCCCAATATTCCTGAATGTTATTTCCAATTGGTGTAAGTGCTCCTAATCCTGTTACTACTACTCGCTTTAATTGCATCCTTAGTTGGTTTTGTTTGATATAAAAAAACCCATAGTACTTTTAATGTTAACTAAAAGAAACAATGGGGTATTACATAAATATTTATGATTGTAATACAATCAATGTTTTTACAAATCTACAAAAGATTTTGATAAAGACAGTAAAAAATAATAACATCTGTAAGGTGTTTCACTTACAGATGTTGGGTAGTATTATTATTTTTTAGCTTCTTCGATGTAAGAAATAGCTTGACCTACAGTAGCAATGTTTTCAGCTTGGTCGTCCGGAATTTGAATGTCAAATTCTTTTTCGAACTCCATAATTAGCTCAACAGTGTCTAATGAATCAGCTCCTAAATCGTTAGTGAAGCTTGCTTCTGTAACAACTTCGTTTTCGTCAACACCTAATTTGTCTACGATAATCGCTTTTACTCTT
>DATEDY010000153.1:0-12501 GCA_035281405.1 Flavobacterium sp. | reverse complement strand
CACTTTTACGTCTAAAATATTCTCTGGCTCCGAACTTTTGTAAAGAACCTTAAATTCTTCACCGCTATTTAAAATGATATAGGCCAAACTCTCCGAATTAATTATTGATAATGTGTTACCATTTTTAAATTGAATGTGTGTTCCACTATCTTCAAGTCCATTATATGCTTTAGGAACATTCAGTTTGGTTAAGATTTTCTGAGTGAAAACAGTGTCTTTCGTTATGGAATAATCTATCGGGTCAAATGTGGCTTTAAAGTTGCTTATGCAGTAGTAATTGTCTGATTGTATTTTCTTGGATGTCTTATAAACAGCAATAAAGCTAGACGATATAGTTTCGCTTAAATATTCTACACGAACAAAGTCGGCATCACAGACAAACGTATTATTGTTGTCATAAATTTTAAGTTTTGAAAGTCCTCTTAAGTCAAAATGCTTCGATGAGAAACGTGCAGGAAATCGATGTCTGCTGTTTTCGTCGTCTTCGTAGATTAATGAATCGGCAAGTTTTTCCAACTGGCTATATTCGTCAGCAGTAATATTATTGTTTGTGAGGTAAAGCTCAATGTAAACTTCATTATCCTTGGAAAAATAGAACTGGTTCATGAATCCAATATATTGAATAGGCTCATTAAGTGCAGCTATTTTAATTGCTTTCGTGTCAGCTGAATCTGTTTTCAGACTATCATTATTGGATGTTTTTGAATTGTCTTTATCGGAACAGCCAAAAGCCAATGCTGCAATTAATAATAGTATAAGTTTTCTCATTGGTTAATGTTTTGGTATGGGCCAAGATATTTCTGTTCCGTGCAGGCGGATTTTATCCCAAATGTCACAAATATACCAAAATCATCAATGCTGTATCTTCGTTTTATGTTCCCATTGATTATTAAGATGTGGCACCAAGTTTTTTCGCTGCAAATGTGCCAAGTAACGAATGAATGATTCCAAAAGTCATGCAAACGAGAGTATAAACCAATCCTCGCAATGCTGGATTCATTTCCATAATTTTTGTAGAGTCTTTTATTTCCTGTGTCGATATTGCTGAGTTGTTTAAAATAGCGGCCTGTTCTTTAAACTGGATTATTTTAGAGGCAAGTTCGGTGTCAAGATAATTATTAAGTAACACAATGTAAATCGTATACATCGTACCAGTGATAAGCCCTGTAAAAAGTCCAATTAGTATGGTTCGCTGATATGAAAATGAGAACGGATTCTGTTTTTTAAATTGAAATACGGCATAGAATATAGTCATTGTGAAAATACACCAGAACACATAACTTAACGTTTGATCATCCCTAAGGATCATCCCGGTTTTATATCTGATGATTCCAATGCCAATTACTATAGTACCTAGTAAAGTGCCGTAAATTAATCCCATTTTCAGCGGAAGTTTCTTATGCTGACTCATATCGAATTCTTTTTTTCGATTAGACGATTAGTTGTGCAGTTTGTTACAACGTATTCGTAAATAGAGAAGTACATCTAAGTCGATTTTTAAAAATGACAGCTAAACCTTATAGCAGTAGCTTTTTATTTTCAAGTTTTCTTTTCAAGTTTTCGTGCCAACTTTATGGAGTGTTTTAATGAATTGATATTATTCCAGTCATGATGTGAAACGATTATAAATTTTGGGTCAGGATATTTTTTCTGCACATTTTTAAGAGTGGTTTCGTACTCAATAACATTGCCATCTCCCAAGAAGCCTAAATCTTCAGCATCAGCACCTTTTATAAGGCAACCACCATAGAGAATTTTTTCATTGTTGAACCATATTACTATGTTGTCTTCTGTGTGTCCTTGCCCTGGATAATATGTTTCAAATGAATATTGCCCGGGAGTGAATACGGTATCTTTCTCAATTAAATATTCAGCCCTTTTATTATTGTTTTTCTTGCTTAAATTATCGGTTAAAGAAGTGGTATAAGTCTTAATTCCTTTTTGTTTGTAATATTCAAGTCCCTCTGTCCTGTCGCTATGCCAATGAGTGGCAATACATAGTATTACATTTTTATTATGTTTCAATCGGATACTGTCAAGCAACGGTTGAAATTGTGTTGTGTCCCAAGGTGTGTCAAATAGTACAACGCCATCTTTAGAGACAAGGTACATACCGTTTGCTGGTATTTTACTTCCTTCGTAGGTATTGTATGTTGTATAGATATAAAAGTCGCCTGTTAAGTGAGAAATTTTAAGTTTAGCTTCTTCCGTCTGTCCAAAAGTTTTGGTCAGTGAGAAAAGGAAAGTTATGACCAGTATTATTGTTTTCATTACGTTTCTTGTCTTTTGATTAAGGCTTGTCTAAAACTACAGCTAACGTCTCGTCGGCTTAGCATAATAACGACTGAGTGAGCAATTTATTTTTGCCAGGATAAAGATTTTCAACTGACTCGATAGCGTGGATTTGTAATCTCCTTGTCTTATACATTTCTATTTAATTTAAATCGATTAGCACTATTCGAGGTTGAAAGTAGAACTAACAAAGTAAATTGCTATTAACCGTTGCTGATTTTTCAGTATTGAATTCCTTGATGCAAGGTTCGAAACGTTGCTGCCAAATAAAAATGGATATTAAATTTTCTGAAATAGGAAAGAGGTAACCAACAAAAATGCTATAATGTTCAACATCTGTTTGGTTTTATCCGTTCTGTTCGTGCTTTTCCTTAAAAGCCGATCCACACTGTAAAACCATTGTAAAAAGTAGGGTTTGAGTCACCGGTTTGTTTCACAAAATCGCCTGCTGCAAAATAGTACGTTTCATTGGATAATTTTAAATATCTATTGATTTCATAATCCAGTTTTAATCCGCTTTGCCAACCAATAAACCGACTTTGGCTGTTTCCTGATGCTCGAAGTAAGGCTTTAGAGCCTCCATATAAACCGTCATTGAGTTGGGCTCGCCAATAAAAGTCTGCTTCGGCAGTTGCACTTAAATTTTCGGTGAACTGTAATTTGATTGAAGGGTGAATATCAAACAAATTCATTGCCGCTACTTGAGTAATTAAACCAAAATAGGCAGGGTTATTAAAATAAGGATTGAAAGTGCCTAATTTATCATCACCTTGATTTGTATCACCCGAAATATAATCTAATTTAATTCCCAAATCGGGTTTGAATTTTGTATTGATTAAGTTGTAATGCCAATCACCTTCTATAGAAAATGCACTGATGGTTTTATTGCCAAATTCACCAAATTGATAATTGAGTTCGGTATTGTATTTAAAACGTTTGCCCAAGTTTCCAAATCGTCTTAAACCAACGGTATGCCGTGTTTCAGGATTAATTCCATCGTTGTATTTTGTCAATTTCGCATCAAAGCCAATATAATAAATGGAGGTATTCCCCAAAATTTTCTTGGTTTCAGTAGTAAAGCCCATTCCCCAAGTATAAGGCGCATCGGCCGAATTATTATCAAAAATACCATCCGGCACTTTTACTTCCCGTCCAAAAAACAAGTTGGAATTAAAGCCTTTTCCATCCAATAGCAGTCTTGCCATATCAAAACTCCTACGGCTGTTGGGACCGTCTCTAAATGCCATCAAACGACCGGAACCGAGTAATAATTCTTGCCTTCCCGCTTTTAATTTTAAGGTGTTGTTTTTAATTGGGATGGTAAACTCGGCAAAGGCTTGATGCAAGTCTAGTTTATCAGATTGTACATAAACCGGTTCGTCTAAAGAAACCAACCCATGGGTGAGTTGCCCAAAAAAACGAACATGTTTTCCCAAATGCAAATCACTGTGAAATAGAATCCTTTGCGAATAAAAACTTTCGTCAGCTGATGCTTCGGTGCTCCAGTTTTTATTGTCAAGATATTCCCAACGAGGCCGAAATTCTCCTCCAAAACTCAAATAAACAGATTTACTTTTATTGAGCGGGATGGCTTTTAATTTATTTAGAAAAGAAGCATTACGAAGGGTGTCATCTTTAAGCAATTCACTATAATTCTCTTCACCTCTTAATAGTTTTATAGGAGGTAATTCTTGTGCTTCTATGGTTAAATTCAGCATTGAAATTATACTGAATAGAATAGCGTTTTTTATCATTTTATGAAGAGATTTAAAGTTATGGTATCCTTGTTTTTTTGATTGAAATCCGATGGATTGTGATCGAATATTTGGTTTAAGGAATTCGCGGAAATATCTTCTAATTTGGGATGTATGATGATGGAATAATTGCCTTTTTTCCAGTTTTTATGAGGATGGAAAACCCACTTTTGTTCTTCGTTTAGCAATGAAATTTTACCCTTAATTTCATTTCCGTCTTTAAAAACTTTAATTAATGTTTGTGCAGAAATATGGTCTATTTTGTCTTTAAAATCAATTACAATGGCTTCTTTAGTTTTTGCTTGCGGTGTGAATACGTTCCATTTTTTGGTGTCGGGTGCAAGCCTGTCTTCTTTTACTGCTACAAAGGTTTTGGTAAAACTTTTGCTTAATGCTTGGTTATTGAAATCCAATAATAAGCTATCTATCGTTAAGGTATATTTTTTTCCTTCGTCAAAAGCTCTCCCCATTTTATTATTAGCCAAAAGCCCTAGTTTTACTCTGCCGGGATCTACAATTAAAGTAACTTCACTTCGGTTTTCATTCCACAATTCATACTGATTTTCAAAGAAAACACCTGTAATATTCTTGCCTTCTTCGTTGGTTAATTTGATATGATTTAAAATATTCATTTCCTGCATGGGGACAGAAAATCGAATATAAAACCGAAGAACATTTACAGGAATTGAATCGGTACTTGGATAAACCATAACAACTTCAGGCTTGCTGTTTTGACCCAATGCAGCCATTACCGGAAACAATAAGAAAAGTAAATAGTGAAGTTGTAGCATTACTGATTTCAATTAGTTGTTTAATTTCCGTTCTATTCTCGATTATTTCTTTGTGATGCTTCCGTTGTAAGCAATGCAGTTGCACAATTGATAAAAGGCAACTGCATGCAATTTTTTTATTTTTTCAGGAATTCTGATTTTCCTAGATCTTGGATCATCATGTTTTGATACCCTTTCATTTGGAGTTGTTGTCCTTGGTATTCATAACCGGGAAGATCATATTCTGATACAAATTCATCTAATCGTAAGTACATGTTTTTTAAGAAGGAAATCAATTCTAAACTTCCAGTTTCATCATTTCTTCTCATAGTTACTATATGATAACCATCCTGATCATCCATTTGCATCAAACCGGTCATAGGCAAATTATTGATTGGTGTGCCTGAATGTTCTATCATTCCTGTATAACCGATACTGTTTTCAGTAGCACTTTTGGCTATATCGTTCATGTTTATAAATTGTGCTGTACGATTTCTGTTTGCTAGTATAATACCTTCATAAGGTTTTTTGTCAAAGCCTTCTGATTGAAATTTGATAATATCCACAGGAGTATTTCCGTAACCCAATTCGGCAATTGTTTTACCTACAATGTGAGCTCCGTCTTTGATTTCTTTTACAGGAATTAACACTAATGGAGTACATGTATAAGCGGCCAAAATATAGTCTTCGTTGCTTAAAGTGATAAACTGCATGGTTTGAATAGGTGCTCTGGTTTCGTTTTGTCCGTGAACGGCATGAAAGATCTCAACAGACGAAGTAGTCACTTTATTAGTAAACGGATAGTCAATTACTCTTAATACAGAGGAAAATTCGGCATTGCTCATACCACTGATATATACTTTTCCTTTAAAGAAATCGATATCGGTAAAAGTCATGGAACGCAAAGAAGTTTTGTCCCAAATTTTCAAGTCGTTGGAGGGGGCATTAGTGATAGAGGTTTCGGTATGTTTGGTGTTTTCTAAATCAAATTTCCTCATTTTTCCTGTTTGGTTCACTATTATAATTTGCGAAACATATCCTGTTTTGGTTTTAGTATCAAAAGCAATATAGGCTTCTTTTGAGGTAGGATGCAAAGCCATATCTCTAACTATAATATCCATTATACCTACTTTTGCAAAAGCGGCAATTTTTGTGCTTAAATCATGAATATTATAAGCCTTTTGAGCTTCAGAGTTGGTGCCAACTGGCACAGTATACGCATAAAGTGTAGCCGATTTGCTGTCACCAACAAATAAAGTGTTATCACCGCCAAATTTTATTACGGTTACCGATTGTGGGGTACTGGCAAATGCCAAACCGCTTGTAAGGAGTAAGCTTGCTAATGCTTTAGATATTGCCTTCATGTTTTATAAGTTTAAGATTGTTATGACACAAAGTTAGTCACTTACAAAACCGTTAACCAATGACCTAGGTTAAGACTTCAGCTTTTTTTTCATTCGGCTGAAAAATTCTGGTGTAACACCCAGATAAAGGGCAATTTGTTTTTGAGGTAATTTGTCTTTTATGGAGGCATATTTTTTATTAAAAATAGCATAACGTTCATTTGCGGTTAAGCCCAAACCTTCCATTACTCTGTTTTGCGTTACAACGTAAGCGTTTTCAGTTAAAATACGGAACATTCTTTCAAACTTAGGTATTTTGAGGAATAAACTATCTAAATCACTTTTTGTAATTTGTAACACTTCTATTTCTTCCATGGCTTGAATAAAAAGCATTCCGGGTCTTTGCGTGATGATGCTGTATAAATCGCCTACCCAATAATCTTGAGAGGCAAAACTCAGGATATGCTCAAATCCGTTTTTATCAATATTATATATTCTGCAACAGCCTTTGTTGATAAAACTGATATGTTTACATACGTCTCCTTCTTTGGTGATATATTGTTTATTTTTAAATTTCTTCTCTTTTAACAAGGAGAAAAAATAGGATTGCTCCTCATCTGTAAGTGTAATGTGCTTGGAGATATTTTGAAGGATGATTGTTGTGTCCATTTATTTTGATAGTTGGTAGGTAGCATAACGTTAAACCGCTAAGAGAATTTGTGACTCAAGCGGACTTAGTTCTCTCTACCGAAGATAGAGTTTATTCGTGAAAAATAAACTTTCAACCGACTGAAAACGAATATTTTTTTAGTGGCTGTAAGTTGCTACAACTTATTTTTTTGACTTGCAGGGTTCAATTATATGTTTTTTTACTTAACAGAATGAAAATACGCACCGATATAAATGGGATAGTATTTATTGGCTAACTATTTAAGTCTTCATTCCAACCTATAATAATCAGTAAATTACATAATCAAAATAAGAATTTACGGAGCCAATTTTTATTGAAATTGAGTTTAGTATATTTTGGAAAAGTAAAATGTAGCCAAAGTAAATAAATGATATATCTATATTGTAATTATCATTGTATTAACGAGATTGTCAGTAGTAGTCACACATTGTTGTTATGTGCCTTTATTATTTTGAATGTCTGGTTTAATATGTTTTAACCCCCATTTACTCATTTCGTTAATTATAGGTTGCAAACTTAATCCTAGTTCGGTTAACTTATATTCAACTTTCGGAGGAATTTGGGGATGAATGATTCTATCAAGAATTCCGTCTGCTTCTAATTCTCGTAATTGATTGGTTAATGTTTGTCTACTAATATCTGGGATAACTTTTTGTAAAGTACTATATCTATTATGTCCTTGCTTTATGTAATGAATCACCAATAATTTCCATCGATTGCCAATTACATTTAAGGAATAAACAACTGGGCAATTTCCAGGGTTGTAATCTTTAAGCTTTCTAATCGCTTTGTTTTCCATTAGTCTAGAATATTTACGTATGTCAAAATAATTAGTTAAACCTAATTTTTAGGTAAAGGTATGTAAATTTGTAAAAATAAAATTTATAAATATGAAAGCAGTACAAATAAATCAATACGGGAATAATTCAGTTTTAGAGAATGTGGATATTTCCATCCCGAAACCATTGGACAATCAAGTTTTGGTGAAACTGAAAGCATCATCCGTTAATCCTGTAGATTTTAAAATTCGTTCAGGTTTTTTTGCAGGTCAAATGACTAAAGACTTTCCTTTCACGTTGGGTTGGGAAGGTGCAGGAATAATTGCAGAAGTTGGCAAAGAAATCACACTTTATAAAATTGGAGATGAAGTGATGCTAATGCCAAATTTTATGCAAGGAGGTACTTATGCAGAATATGTAGCGGTAAATGAAAATGAAATAATGCTTAAGCCCAAGAGACTAAGCTTTACTGAGGCATCTATTATTCCGTTTTCGCTTGGTACAGCTTACACGGCTCTTATTGAAGATGCAGTAATTAAAAATGGTCAAAAAATATTGATTCACGGAGCAGGAGGAGCTGTAGGTCAAATGGCGGTTCAAGTAGCAAAAAATAAAGGACTTTATGTTATAGGAACTGCAACAGGAGATAATATTCAAGAACTTTTGGATTTAGGAATTGATCAAATCATAGATTATACCACAACAGATTTCACTACAGAATTGAAAGATTTAGACGTAATTTTAGATTTAGTCGGAGGAGAAACTTTGGCAAAATCGTATGCCTTGTTAAAAAAAGGAGGTTCAATTATTTCCACTACACAACCACCTAATAATTCGGAATTAGATAAATTAGGCATTACAGGAAAAATGACCATAACAAAATTTGAAGCTAAAAAATTTGAAGAAATTACTCAATGGATTGAAGAAGGTAAGGTAATGGTCAAAAAACCAAAAGTTTATGATTTGTCCGAGGCAAAGGAAGCTTTGTCTTTAGTAGAAAATAGAAAATCAAAATCCAAAATTGTTTTTGAGTTTTAAACATTTATTTAAACCTACTTAATTAATCGAAAAACAATGGAAAACACAACAAGTATACTTACAAAGAGTCCCAATGAGGGTCGCAAACTTTCATTAGCAGGTGGTAATTATCGAATTGTTATTTCTGGAAAAGAAACAAGTGGGGAATTTGCTATTATTGAAATGTCTGTTCCTTCGGGAGCAGGAGCAAATCCCCATTCCCACGAAAGTATTATAGAGTCTTTTTACGTTTTAGAGGGAGAAATAACGTTTCAATCGGAAGCAGGATGTTATATTGCCGAAAAAGGAGCTTTGGTCAGTATTCCTAAAGGTGGCTTAGTCCATTGTTTTAAAAACAAAACTGATAAACCTGCAAAATTGTTATGTACAGTAATGCCCGCTGGATTGGATGATTTGTTCATTGAAGCTTCAGATTATTTAACAAATAATAATGATTCGGAATTGGTAAAAAAGGAAACCTTGAGCACAATTGCAAAAAAATATGGTAATGAACTTTTTCCTGTAAATTATTTTGAATAGTAAAGAAGGTGAATCAGACGCAAACGTCAGAACAAGTAAATCTTTCAACCAAGTTGAATTCTATTTATTTTTAAATAGTTTTCAAAGTTGTGATATTTGTCTTGTGTGACAAAATGAAGTGTCCAATGCTTTGCAATTAATTCCCATTCTGTCAAAACCAGATACTTCTGTCCCGTTATTGTGAATTATTTTCTCGTCAGTGTCCAAAGTCAAACTACAAATTTTATCAACGAATATTTTGATAATCTTTTCGTCTTGCTGTTTTAATAAATCAATGTAATCTGCTAAAATTTATTTGCCGATTTTTTGTCGCCAGTTATTCTAACTTGGTTGTATTTGTCCCAAGTGTCATTCAGTTTATTAAGTGTTGAGGTGTCGTCCATTTTATTGTGGCTAACGTTTTTCGGCTTGGTAATGCATCTTATTTTCAGTACAAAAGTTGAATGGAAATCCCAATATTGAATTTTACAAAAAACGATTCATGAAGGTACTTCAGACGCCATATTGCCTGATTAATGTTATGCTTCGTTTTATTTATTTTGTTTTCCCATTTTTTCAACCGCTGAAATCCATTTTTGTCTTGTTGTATCTTTTGAGTTCTTAATGATGCCAAAGTAAGAAACTTTAACCGGATTAATTCCACAAAATTCTAATGTTGATTTTTTTAGCTGGTTGACACTAGGTCTGCTGTATACTAACCAATAATACCAACTCGGTTGATCAAGAGTCGTAATAATATGAGCTGTTTTTCCTTTTAACAATTTGTCCCATAGTATTGAGTTTTCTCTGTACTGAAATGCAAAGCCCGGCAAAAATAGTCTGTCAATAAATCCTTTCATAATCGCAGGAAGTCCTCCCCACCAAACTGGGTGAATCCAAACTAAATGGTCTGCCCATTTAATTTTTTTCCAAGCATCCAAAAGATCTGGCTCCAATTCTGTTCTTTTTTGATAACCAAATTCAAGATTTGGATTAAATTTTAAATCGGAAATGCTTAATACTTCTACTTCTGCATTACTTTCTAGTGCACCTTTTTTATAGGCTTCTGCGAATGCAAAGTTCAGACTTTCGTTGCTTGGATGTCCATTGATAATCAATATTTTTTTTGCCATTTTAATATCTTTTAAATGTTGAATGGCAAAATTAAATTTGATTTAGCTGAAAATTTAGGACAAATGTCTAAAAGTAGATTCTTTTCGTATTCTGCTTAAATGTCGTTGTGAAATACCTAAGTAAGAAGCTAAATATTGTAAAGGAATTTTTTGAACATACTCTGGATGGTTATTGATTAAATCTCTATATCGTTTAGTGGCATCGCTTTTTTGTAATTGAAATATTCTTTTTTCTAATTCAATATATTGCTGTTCTGCTATTGTTTTTAAGAAATACACCCAATTAGGTTTTTGTTGTACTAATTTTTCGAATTTGTCCTTAGGAATGATTAATAATTCAGTTTTGGTAATAGTTTGTATGTTTTCCATTGTTGGCTGTGAAGTCAAAAATGAAGAATAGGCAGTCATTAAATTGTTTGGGAAAGTGATGCAATACGTAACTTCTTCGTCTTTGTCGGAAGTATAATAAGAACGCAGGCTGCCTGTTAAAACAAATGCTACTTGTTTGCAAGTTTCACCTTCTTTAATAAAATACTCCCCCTTTTTGAATGTTTTATAAGTTAAAAGGGCAAGGAAATCGTCAATTTCAATATCTGTCAATATATTGAAGGACTGCAAAAAGTGTTTTAAGCTATCGTTTTTCATTTTTAGTTTTCTATTCCTTCGGCGGTTGTCATAAGCTGACGTAAAACCCTTGTTGATGGCAGTATTTGTTTATAATCCGACTGCCGCATAAAATATTTAAATTTCACGATTTTTAGTATTATACGTTTGGGAGTTTGCTAAATGGCTTGCCTTAAGCGAGGACCTATGCAAAAATAGACAAACAATTGAAAATCCGCAGGATTTTATAAGCAAGTGTAAAGTAGTGATTGACTAAACCGCTGTTGACGGCAGGTTTTATATTATCTTCATTCCATTTTCTGGCTCTCTCGCAAATTCGGTTCGCCAATTCCAATCCTTCGAGGCCAACAAAATCATCCCAAGTAGAAGTAGGGGCAAACCAAATGCATATTTGCTCGAAGTCAGGAACATTTTCACCTTTTAATTCATATAACTCTTCAACAAATACATTGTAAAAATCTTCAACGGAATTGAAATTATTGGAAGAACCTCCAGTTAATTTGCTTAAAATTTTTTCGGCTTGTTCCAAATCCTGAAATAAATCAATCAATTCATATTTTTTCCAAATCTCAATTTTATTCATTTCTCTATATGAATTTATCTATGCACAATTTTTTCCAGACTTATTGCTTACAACGTCCCGCCGGCTTTCTGTAAGTGGTAGTTTTATTACTAATGCTCAAAAATATACCAAAATCATCAACGCCACATCACCTCGTCTAGTTATCTATAACGAGATTGCGCAACGTTGTGGAGCAAAAATGTATCAAGGGGTTTTTATTATGCTCGTTCGGCGACTGTGAAGGTTACTGAGCCTGTCGAAGTATCGAAGTTACATAAATCTCCATTGTAAGATTCAAACCTAAGAAGTTGTTTTTAGCCTCAGTTTCTTTTTCGCAATCAACCATCCGGGAAGGCTTTCCATCCAACCCCGCAATCGTTGAAACCATGAAAAGGGCAGACTGTTTAGAATGGAGCCCAGTAAAATGAGTACTATCCCCGCATACATGCCTGTTCTCACATTAAGCCATAGACCGACGATAAGCAAGGAAGCTGCACCGAGGCAACTGACCCAAAACGGTGCCAATCCATTCCTTTTGTTTCGGGCCCGGTAAAGAAACCAGAGGTTGACTCCAATCCCAAGTACAAACATTGGAACCAGCCAAGGAGAATAAGGAATGGCTTTCATGCTGGCAATTCCAAAGGCGCTCATGTAAGCTGCCCAGCAAACGGGGCACTTTGGAAATACAGCAATGAGCAAAGGAAAAACGATGGTTCTGAGATTTTCGGAAGCTGCTTTTACAATCTGACTCACTTTGCTGGCCGGTATCTCCTTTATCAGCTTTGTTATTTTATCCTTGATTTCGTCCTCGCTCCATTGAATCCTGATCAGGGTATTCCGGATGCTTCCCTTATAATCCATAAGATAGGTTTCCACCTGATGTTGGTTTACAATTGAAGTGGAATAACCAACCTCCAGACTAAAGTGCTCCTTCAGTAATTCGTAATCTTCAGGTGATACACGAAAGGCCTTGAATGAATCTGAAAATTCGCAACGGCGGGTTTCCGCATAAACCCT
>DATEDY010000152.1:0-5565 GCA_035281405.1 Flavobacterium sp. | reverse complement strand
CTGTTGATGTTTTTAGGAAGAAATGCTATCAGTTGTCTTATGCTTAAGCAATATAGTTGGTAACGATTCCCAAGAGTAACAGACTACAACCTGTTGCACTACAAATGATCACTTCTCTTTGAATAACTTCCCATACGGGTTCCTTTTTTATGGTTTTATAAAGTGAAATTCCACTCAACACAATAATTGAAAAAACAAGGGAGAAATAGGAGGAAAAAATGGAAAAAAAGTTGAAAGGATAATTGTCGGTTGTGCTGGTCATCAAAGTTAAAATGCAGCTTAATAGGAGCGCGCCAATTGAAAGCGATTGCATCGCTCTGATGAAGAAGCGGATACCTTCAAAAGTTTTTCCCGTAGTATTATTTTCATGCATGCTTAGTATAGTCTGTTTTGGATTTGTTAGTTGTAAAAATAGGAAAACTAAGCAAAAGAATGGAAAAGAAATTGGCTCTTTGCATTAGTAAAAAGTAAAGAAATCGTGAGTTACCACTGATGAATTTGGTTGGCATTCCAATCCTTAGTACCTTTAATAAAAATTACCAAATGCCGCGAGACCACGAAACCTGTAAACTATTTTGCCTTGAAGGCGTAACTGATGTAACGGTCAATCGGGACAGTCCCATTGTACCTTTTCTGGAAGGATTAGCCCTGCAGTATGATATTACCAATATTTACAAAACCTGTGATAGTATTGAAGGTGTGGAAGAAAGTTTGAATGCGTTACTGTATGAAGATAGAAACTTTAAGGATTACGCTATTATTTATCTGGTATTTGCCGGTAAAGACAATGCGATTGTATTGGATAATTATTACTACACTTTAGAAGAAATTGCCGAAGTTTTCGAAGGCAGACTCAAAGGGAAAATGCTTCATTTTGCCAATACCAAGCTTTTGGAATTGGATGAAGAACAAGCACAATACTTTTTAGATGTTACGGGAGCAAAGGCGGTATCCGGCTACAGGAAAGCGGTTCCTATTTTAAGTACGGTTATTGATCATCAATTTTTCAGATTGTGTCAGGAATATGATGATGTGGTGACCATTGTAGAAGAATTATACGAAAACCACTATGCTTTGTGCAAAACCATGGGCTTTACATTGTATTATTAGGATTTTGCTCTATTCTTCTGATTCCTTTTTTTCAATAGTAGAATTGTAATGCGAAAACAATTGATTTGTTCTTGTCTTGACTAATTCAAAGTAATTGCCAACAGTGATGTTGGATTGCATTGTACCACCCGAATTGTATCTGGGATCTGCCATAATTTGAATAAATGCTTTTTCACTATCACAGTATTCCTGCCAATTCTTTTGGGCTGTTTCCAAAGCAGTCTTATCGGCGGTATCTAATACATTTCTTAACTGATTATAATATTGATTCAGTAACTTTTCATAAGCAGAGGCCATTTCCAGTACCGCATTATTCATTCCTTCAGTGGAAGAATCGTATTCCTGTCTTTTTTGATTCTTCAGATGAATGGCAAAGGTATCTTTTGCAAATTTCACTTCTTCCTTTGTCAAGTATTCGGTGTTCAGTTTTTGAATAAAAAGAAGCGATTCTTTTTCGACTTCTTTTACATGTCGGTTATTAGTGGAATCACTGTAGATTCTGGCAGTTTCTGTCCGCAACAAAATCTGTTCATCTTTTGTCTTTTTATCAGTACAGCCAAAATGTATCAAGATTCCGCAAAATAAAATGATGCATTGTTTCATTTAAAATGGGTTATTCCGCAATCAGTACTTGTAAAAATACAGTTACTATTAATACAATTATGCCTAGAAAAAAGATATTTTTCCCATGCATGCGATCCATGGGTTTATACGAATCTACTTTCGTTCCGTCAGGGAGTGTCTTTTTCGATTTCCATAATGCATAACCGATTACAATAGCGATTAATCCTCCCAATAGCGCAAATACATAACCTGCAATTATCCATGGTTTTTGGTTTTCTTCCGGTTTAGCTAATAATTCCAATCTTGTTTTTTTCAAACCTTCCAGTAAGTCTTTGTCGATGGATTTTCCTCTTTGCGTCAGAATTTTTTGTGCCAAAGCATAATCAAATTCGCTCCATTCGTCAGATTTGATCAACACTTCATACAATTCCTCATTGGTAAAATCGAATAAGTAATGATCTTCGGCAACTTGTTCAATGGCATTTTCAGCAAGTTCATCCACTAGTTGGGTTGCCTTTTCAAAATCGGAACGTTGGATTTTTATTTCGTATTGGTTCTGCACGGTATTGCCTGAAAAAGTAGCATCAAAAGGTGCAATATTATCAGCGAGTTGTGTAGCAATGTTATTTTTTTGAAGTATAGCAATCAATTCTTGAGCCTGTTCTAATGTTGGGTATTTTCTAAAAACGGAATAGTTTTCCATGAAGTGATTATGATTTGGGGTGGTTTATGGTTTCAAAGATACAAAAAGGACAATGTCTACTCGGTCGTAGCGATATAAATCTCGTGTTTGTATTTTGGAGTTACAATTTTGATTTCTTTGGCACGTCGGTCTTTCAGTGTGATTTTTAATCCTTTTTTGAAAATCGTTTCATTTTCGCTCTTGAACGCTTCCTGTGGTGTATTTTCCTCTTCACATTTTTCATATTCCATTTCCACAATCATTTTTCCCGTAAGCAAATTAAAGTCGACGTTTTTCCAATATTCACAAATTTTTCCTGCTGTACTGGTATAACCAATCAACAGAAACTCTCCGCCCTGATAGCGGTATTTATCAGTATGTCCCCATTTCCAGCTACTGCCGCCACTTTGACTGATATGCAGTATACCGTTTTCAATTTTCATTTCTTCGAAAGGATCGCCCATCATGCCGCCATCACGGCTTCCATAAAGTGCTTGATTGGATTTTTGCCAAAGTATCCATTGTTTGTTTTTTTTCTTATATATGCGAAGTTCTCTTGGCAAGCCATCAAAAGGATCACTATTTTCTTTGTTTTCTCCTTCTTTTTCAATTTTTTGAATATCAAAGGCCATTACTAATTCGTTTATTCCGTCTTTGTCCAAATCTCCGGAAATTTTTTCGATAAGGACATAGTTTTTAGGAACGTGAATTTGTTGAGAAAATGCTTTCCATACAGGGATTAGTATGTATAGTATGAGTATTATTTTTTTCATACTCTAGTAGTAGTTATTTTAAGAATCGAATTTCTTTTTTTGTTCCTTTTCCTCTTTTGCCTCATCCCACTTTTGGATATCCGATTGTGCCTTCTTTCCGTATTTTTGAGAGTAAGCGAATCCGATTATAATAACCAGTAGGAACAGGAAGTATTGCGTCATTTTTTCTTTTGATTAAAAAGTTTTCATTGTCAAATGGTTGTACAAAAATAGTCAAAAGCGGCTTATTTCAGAAGCTATTCTATGTCATTCCACCATTGTGTAAATTCCTGATGGCTGTCTTTTAAATTAACAGGTGCTCCAATAAGTGGTGTTACCAAAGGAATATTCGTCTTTTTGTTGAGTTCGGTGATTTTTTTCAATGGTTCATCCCATGGATGGTTGGCCATAACAAATTTAGAGGAATGAACGGGAAGGAGTCGTTTGGCTTTCAAATCCAGAGTAGCCTGCAAAACTTCTTCGGGATGCATATGTATCAATGGCCAAGCGGCATCGTATTGTCCATTGTCCAGAATGGCTAAATCGATGGGTCCAAACTGTTCTCCGATTTGTTTGTAATGCGTATCATAGCCACTGTCGCCACCGATATAAATTTTTATTGATGGAGTTTGTAACAAAAATGAACACCAAAGTGTCGTGTTTCGGGTTAATCCTCTTCCCGAAAAATGACGGGCAGGAGTGAAGTATACAGTAAATCCATTGTCCAGCTGAACCGTATCGTGCCAGTCTTTTTCAATAATTCGGTTTTTATCGTAACCCCAATATTCAAAATGAGAACCAACACCCAAGCCACAAATTATGGTATGTACTTTTGATTTCAGTTTTTTAATGGTTTTATAATCCAGATGATCATAATGATCGTGGGAAATAAAGAGATAATCAATATCGGGCAAATCGGCAACAGTGTAAATATCGGTTCCTTTGAACGATTTGTTGGTTGCCGGAACCGGCGATGCATTACCACTGAAAACAGGATCTACCAGTATACGTTTGCCCTCGATCTGAATGAAGTAGGAAGAATGGCCAAACCAAATCAAAACATCCTGATCGATTGGCAATTGGTGTAAGTCGGTTTTGATTGACGGAATCGGATCAACGGGACTGCGTCGTGGTGCTTTTTTGAAAAACTGATTGTAGGTTAAACCCAGCATGGTGTAACCTTCCGCTAATTCGGGAGTAAGACTGAAGTTCTGAAATTTTCCTTCTTTAAAATTGGGAGATTTTTTGCAGATTTCCAATCGGTCGCCAGAGGGTAATTTTCCAAATTTACTTTTCTTCATAGACTTTATATGCTTTGACCGAAAGTCAATAGGTTATAATCAGGGTCGAGTAAAGAAAATTCTCGCTGACCCCACGGTTTGTTTTCTAAATAGCCTGCCGGATGTATCCTCACTTTGTTATCCAGTAAAGTTTGATATAAATTGTCAATTTGATTGGTACGAATGTAAATCTGTCCGTAATTTTCTTTCGGATCCAGTTCTTTAAATTCAAAGAAATGGATTTGAATGGTATCCTTTTCCACCATTAAGTAGCCTTCATAGTCTGCATCGCCAAATTCCTTAAAGCCCAAGGTATTCAGATAGTAGTCTTTTGTAATGGCTTTATTCCGCATGGGCAGTTTCGGATGAATGGCTGTGAGCATATCTATTAATTGTTATTGATCAAATAATTCTTTTGACTGCAGACTCAAATATACAAAAAGTAGTTGGTGCTTTTTAGTCGGAAACATGATGCCATAAAAAAAGCCGAAATCTAGTTTCGGCTTTCGTATTTATTCAGTTTTCAGAATGATGTTCTTTCCATCGGAAGACATTAAATTCAATTTGGTTTTTGTGATTTCCAAAAGCGTGTATTTTTTATCCGGTTTCCCTTCTGATTTGGTTGTCAGTTCTTTTCCGTCGGCGCTTAATGACCACGTTCCCGGAACTTCACCGTTAGCGTCATTTCGTAGCATAGTACCATCGGTTTTGTATTCCACACGAAGACCTGAGATTTGTTCCATTACCATGCCCAAAGTACTCTCTTTAGTTGCTTCATCCAATCCCATAAATTGCGGATTAGTCGCCAACATGGTTTTGATTACCGGTTTCATAGCGTCTTTATCTATAAACCATTTGTTAACGATTAAATTTTTAGAATCTCCTGTTTGTGCTGAAGCAGTACTGAAAGCAAATGCAATGAACAATACGGCAGCTAGTTTTTGAATTAGTTTCATGATTGATTTTTTAATTTGTTTGGAGTAAGACGTGGAAAGAATGATTTTGTTACAATACTTCTGAACAAAAAATCTTAACGTAATTATTTAAGGCTTGTCACGTCCTATGAATCTTTCATTACCGAGTAAGAAATCAATCGCTTTTTTTACATTTTTGTCAATACTTTCTTCCGTTTTCAAAGCTGCAATGTAGCGGATAATCTCTTTTTGTCTTGACGGAG
>DATEDY010000151.1:0-6986 GCA_035281405.1 Flavobacterium sp. | reverse complement strand
ATTATTGTTAATGGCATCAGCAAATGACTCCAGCTCGTCTAATATGGCATTGTTCGGTTCAACCGATGGATTATCGTAATAAATTTGTTTTTTGACTCCTTCTGCATTTTGCAAAATCATGTCAAAATCACCGGGAACTTCCGGAGCATCTTTCATTTTTACGACTTCACACACTTTATCCAGATAATCAACCGAGATGTAAGCGTCTTTTTGAAAAAAACGGGATTTACGCATGTTTTTCATGGAAATACGGCTCGAAGTGATATTGGCAACGCAACCGTTTTCAAATTCCAATCTTGCATTGGCAATATCAGGTGAATCGCTGATTACCGAGACGCCACTGGCATGAACAGATTTTACTTTTGAATTGACAACACTTAAAATGGCATCGATATCGTGGATCATTAAATCCAATACCACCGGAACATCTGTTCCTCGAGGATTGAATTCAGCTAATCGGTGGGTTTCGATGAACATCGGGTTCTCAATTTTGTGTTTTACTGCTTTAAATGCGGGATTAAAACGCTCCACATGCCCAACCTGTCCTTTTACATTGTGTTCATTGGCTAAAGCGATAATTTCTTCAGCTTCTTCAACTGTTGTTGCAATTGGTTTCTCAATGAAAACATGTTTGCCTGATTTTATTGCCACTTTAGCACATTTATAGTGGGAAAGGGTTGGCGTTACAATATCCACCACATCAACTGCATGGATTAATTTAGCGATGGTATCAAATCGTTTGTAACCGAATTCGGCTGCTATTTTATCTGCATATTCAGCATTTTCATCATAAAATCCTACTAATTCGTATTGTTCAGATTGTTGGAGTAACCGTAAATGTATTTTCCCTAGGTGACCTGCACCCAAAACGCCTATTTTAAGCATAGAAATCTATTTTGAACAAAAATAAAATTAAAAATAGTAAAATACCAATTTTTACAATTTAAAATGAATTTCTTTTTTAAGATTTCCGATTTGATTTTTGCATTTTTTAAGCCTAATTTTACCAAAAATAATACACCCCAAAATTGAAAGATACTGCCAAACATCAAGGACTTAGAAATCAGTTGGTAAACCTACTTGCACAGAAAGGGATTATCGACAAGAACGTATTGGATGCCATCAAAAAAATTCCACGACATTTGTTTTTAAATTCAAGTTTTGAAGATTTTGCATATCAGGATAAACCTTTCCCTATTGGTGCAGGACAAACTATCTCTCAGCCATATACAGTTGCTTTTCAAACCGAATTGCTTCAGGTAAAAAAAGATGACAAAATTTTGGAAATTGGAACTGGTAGTGGTTATCAAACCGCTGTTTTGTGTACGATGGGAGCCAAAGTTTTTTCCATAGAAAGACAGAATGAATTATTTAAAAAAACATCGGTATTATTGCCTAAAATGGGAATCCGACCGAAACATTTGTCTTTTGGAGACGGTTATAAAGGATTACCAAATTATGCGCCTTTTGACAGTATTATTGTGACTGCAGGTGCACCCTATATTCCGCAGCCATTGATGGCACAATTGAAAATTGGTGGTCGTCTTGTGATACCTGTTGGAGAGGATGTACAAGTCATGACTTTGCTTATCCGTAAATCAGAAACACAATTTGAAAAGCATGAATTTGGTGATTTTCGATTTGTACCTTTGTTGGAAGATAAAAATTAACCCTTAATCCTAAATATTTGATATAAAAATACTTATTAATGTAATGAAAAAAATACTAACCTTGTTTGCAATACTTTTTGCAAACTTTATTTATGCTCAAGCTGATTATTCAAGTGTTGTTAATTTGTTGATTAATAACAATAGAGAAGAGGCTAGAAAGTTGTTTGATAAACAGTTTGGTAAAATCAAATCCACAAATATTGATTTACTTTTTTTAGATGCAATGATTGATGAAGAATCTGGTAAAATAGACTTTGATGAATCGTTTTTGAAAAGTATCGAAAAATTACCCAATTCACATCAGTTTATTCCTCCTTATATTAATAGTAGTGTTGTCTTAAGCGACGTAAAAGAAGGTACTTTTAATGATTTGTCGTATAAAAAAATTGATTTTTTAGTAAACTCTGCAAAGTTCAAAGATCTTCCGATAGTTCAATACAGAAAAGCTATTTTTGAAAGAATCAGAAGAAGATATGCTGAATCATTGCAATCATTCAATAAGTTGGGTGCAATTAAAAATTGGCAATTTTGTGGTGTCTTTGAAAACTTAAATGGTAGTGGATTAGATATTGAATATTTACCTGAGTCTTACCCCCAAAATGATAAATTATTTGATGCCAACAGTAATGGTTTAATAGGCTGGTATACTCCCAAAAAGTACCAAGACGATCCGTATCATTTTTTTGGGAACGAAGCGGAATACGGAAGCGGAATAATTTATGCTCAGACATTTGTTAAATCAAATGAGAATAAAGATTATATCTTGAGTTTTGGAGCTAACAAAGGTCTTAAAATATTCCTCAACGATAAGGAAGTATATGTAAATCAAGATATCTACAGAACTAATTTGGATGCCTTTAATATTGTTGTACCTCTTCAAAAAGGATACAATAGATTATTGTTTAAACTGGAAGTTGGTACTGGAAATGATTATTTTTCTGCACATTTTAAGAATGCGGATTTGACACTTGCCACCGATTTACAATTTTCTTCTGAGGTACAATTTTATGAGGTTTCAAAAAAAGAGTTGGAAACAAAAGAAATTCCTTTGGAGTTTGAAAAGTATTTTGACGATTTAGTTAAGAACCATCCGAATAATATTCTCTATAAATTGTTTCAGTTTACAGCTTATGAGGCCAATAACAAAAAGGCGAAATGCGCCGAAATAATTGAGCCACTACATAAACAATTTCCTAATAGTTCCCTAATTAGTATTTATTTACTTCGTTATTATGGAATGCTGGAAAATGAAGAGCAAAAAATTACAGAAATAACTAAAAGCATTGAAACAAACGATCCAAAGTATTATTTCAATATGCTTCAAAAGCTTTTGGATAAAGAATGGTTGACATCAGCTCAAATACAGGAATTGGAAAAAAACAGAGATATAGCTAAATCATACAAACAAAATTATATTGAAGTGATGTATGATTTTATGATCTCCTCCAGAAAAGGCAATGTTGATGAAATGATCATATTATTGGATAAACTGGTTGAGAGTTCTTACAACAATGAAAAGATAACTGTTTTGGCTGCCAGCGTACATTTTAAGCTAAAAAACAAGTCGGATAAAACAGTAAAGATTTTAGAAGATCTTTATAAAGTCAAAGATTTACAGGAAGTGAATGCAACGTTGATGGAGTTTTACAATATGTTGAACAAAAAGAAAGATGTGGAACGATTAGCTAAAAATGACATGGCTAATTATCATTATTTGAATGTACTAAGAGACACATATATTAAAATTCTAGTTGAAGATAATAAGTATACCGAAGCATTGCAGCTGATTGATGAGAATTTAAGTTATTTTCCGTATTCCTTCTTGAACTTTGAAAAAAAAGCACAGGTGTATAGTTTGATGAAAAATGAAATAGAAGCTGAAAAATACATCAGAAAATCATTGGTGCATAATTCAGCAAATAGTTCGTTGAGACAGCAGTTGTATGATATTACAAAAACACCGGATGAAATTGATTTGGTTACTACTAAAGATATTTACAATGAAGTCAAAAAAAGGAAAAACTCTAACCTGAAAGGCGATTACGGAGTTGTGACGCTTTTGGATGAGTATATTGTCAATGTTTTGCCAGAAGGTGGAAGAAAATCTAAAATAACATTCCTTTATGAGATTGTTTCGGAAAAAGGTATTGAAGATTTAAAAGAATTTTCACTAAGTTTTCAAAATACCATTCTAAAATCAGAAATCATTAAAGAAGATGGAAGCATCATTCCTGCAGAAAAAGGAGATGATACTTTAGTGTTTTCTAATTTAAAAGTAGGTGATGTAGTCCATATAAGTTATGAAAACTATGAAAACGCAACAGGTCGTTTTTATAAAGATTTCAATTTATCGTGTTATTTTAACAGCGTTTACCCTTCTGTTGAAACAATTTTTGGTTTGATTCACCCAGAAGGACTTGAATATGTTACCGATTTTTCTAATGGATTAATTCCATCAGCTACTCAAAAAATAAATAAAAAAGTTTGTACCATCTGGAAGAAAAATAATATTGCATCTATTCCGGTTCAGGAAAGTTATGCACCGGTTCTGGCTGATTTGACAAATAACATCAGGGTAAGTACATTAAAATCATGGAAAGAGATTTCAAATTGGTATTCTGATTTGGTTAAGAAGAATTTAAAAATTGATAAAGTGACCAAAGATACTTTTAATGAAATTTTCCCTAAAGGTATTACCGGATTGTCAGAAGAAGAAAGAGCAAGAAAAATATATGCATATATTGAGTCAAACATTACTTATAGCTCTTTAGATTTCAGACAGAGTGGTTACATACCACAAAAACCTTCTAAAACAATATTGACCAAGCTTGGTGATTGTAAAGATGTTTCTACCTTGTTTGTGGTTTTGTCTCAACTTGCCGGATTAAAATCCAATTTAGTTTTGGTATTAACAAATGATAATGGAATTAACACCTTAAAATTACCTACAAATGATTTTAATCACTGTATTGTTAAAACGGTGTTGGATAACAAAGATGTCTATTTAGAGTTGACGGATAAATTTTTACCGTTTAAGGCATTACCACTTTCATTGTATAAAGCAAGTGCTCTTGTAATTTCATTTGATAAATCTGAGAATGAAAATTCAAAACTTATAAATATTCCTTTTGATAATGCGACTAAAAATCTTTTTAAGACTAAAACAATTGTAAACGTTACCGATAAGTCTAAATCTTTTGCCAATACACATATAGTTGAAGGAACTTTTAAATCTTATTTAAATGAATTGTTCTCTGATTCGACTACGGAAGAAAACAGGAAGAAAGAGTTTGAATCTAATTTTAACAGTAGACTGAAGAAGAATATTTCTCTGGAAATTGTTAAACTGGTTAAAAACGATTACTTTGATAAAAAAATTGAATACGAATCAAAGTTTGTTATCGTTGAGTCATTGCAAAAGGTCGGTAGTATGAGAATTACTGAAATCCCTTTTCTTGATAATGTTTATACCAGAGATGTGATTTCTACGGAGACAAGAAATTTTGATATTAATTATGTTTCTTATGAATCCAGTAATAAGTATGAATCAGAAGTTATTATCAACATACCTGATGATAAAACTTTTACAGAAATACCATTAAGCAAAAAATATAAGTTCAAAAATCATGACTATTTTTTAAATTTTGAGCTGATTGACAAAAATTCATTACGTATTACAAGAACTGCCACCGTTTCCTGGGATAATATTTCAACCAAAGATTATCCTCTATACAAGAAATTTGTTGAAGATGTTGTAGAAGCCGAAGAACAAGTCTTAGGTTTTAAATAATAGAAAAAGCACTCAGTTGAGTGCTTTTTTCTTATTAATATGATTTCTTAATACGATCCAGATCTCTTTTATTATCACGATCTTTGATTGTCTCTCGTTTGTCAAAATTCTTCTTACCTCGGCACAGAGCAATGTCTAATTTAGCCAATCCTTTTTCATTAGTAAACAAACGTAATGGAATAATAGTTAAACCTTTGTTCTGAACATCTTTCAGAAGTCCTTTCAATTCCTTTTTATTCAATAGTAATTTACGTTCACTTTTTGCTTTATGGTTGTAATGTGTTCCATAAAGATATTCTTCAATATGTGAGTTGATTACAAACAATTCATTACCGCTGAATTCACAAAAACTTTCAGCAATAGAGGCTTTTCCTAAACGAATGGATTTTATTTCCGTACCGGTTAAAACAATTCCGGCCGTGTAACGGTCAATAATTTCGTAATCGAATTTGGCTCTTTTATTTAGTATGTTAACTGTTTTTTGCATGGGAGAGCAAATTTAGGAACTTAATTGAAATTCTGATAGCTTCTTTAGGTTTAATTTTTAAGTTGTTGATTATTAGTATTTTGTATTTCATCGATGTTTTTGTGTATTTCATCGATTTTGTAATCTAAGTAGTACAAAAAAATAGTAGCTTAGAAAAGTTAACAAACTAAAAACCAACCAAATGAAAAACAAATTTTTGAAATTGTGCGCAATTGCTATTGTTGCGTTTACATCATGTACCCAAGACGATGATAAATCGGAAGAAATTGTAATTAGTCAAAATCAACAAAATCCCTTATCGGCTAGTGAAGTTGTTGCTAAAATCGATGATGCATTTAGTAAAAAAGGTTCTTTTAAATGGAACGAAGCTAACGATCATATGTTATGGAGTGCATTGAAAAACGGGAATAACATTTGTTCTATAGGTTTCGGAGATTCCAAGAATGATTTTGACAGAAGTAAATCTAACAGAGCGACCGAGAATCAAAATCAGATTTTGAACATTATCAGAAAGTATGAAGGAAAAGAGACGGAAAAGTTTTTAATAGCAACGGATCCTTATCTTAACCAATTGGATGTTGTTATTGAAAATCAGGAGACAATTATTGCGCTTCGGAAAAATAAATTTATCAGATATATTGAACCTGCCGATTTTAGATATTTTGCAAATAATGAGCAATATCAAAGATCAGATTCTGAATCAAGTTCCGGTTGTGGTTTGAGTATTGAGACTATTGCTTCAGCAGATTATACAACTATTGCTCCAAATGCAAAATTACCTTGGGCCTTTAATAATCACAATATTCCGAGTGCTTGGAATTACAGTACAGGGAAAGGCGTTACCATTGGTGTTGTTGATACAGGTGCGTCTACAGCGAACTCATTATTGAACGGAAATTTTAACAATGGTTATTCTTCTGGAAGAACTGTACAAAGATTTGGTGTTTATGTTGATTCTATTTGGCCTTGGAGTACCGGAACCGATGGAGTTAACGATAAGTGTGGACACGGAACCAGCATGTCATCTGTTGCTACTGCA
>DATEDY010000150.1:0-5683 GCA_035281405.1 Flavobacterium sp. | reverse complement strand
TTTGTCAACTTCTGAAATTGACGAAGTAATTTTAGTTGGTGGTTCTACACGTATCCCTGTAATCCAAGAGCAAGTAGAAAAATTCTTTGGTAAAAAACCATCAAAAGGTGTTAACCCTGATGAAGTAGTAGCTATTGGTGCTGCTATTCAAGGTGGAGTTTTAACCGGAGATGTGAAAGACGTATTATTATTAGACGTTACGCCACTTTCATTAGGTATCGAAACTATGGGAAGTGTAATGACTAAATTAATCGAGTCTAACACAACGATTCCAACAAAAAAATCACAGGTTTTCTCGACAGCTGTAGACAACCAGCCATCAGTGGAAATTCACGTTTTACAAGGTGAGCGTCCAATGGCCGGTGACAATAAAACAATTGGTCGTTTCCACTTAGATGGTATACCGCCTGCACCTAGAGGAGTTCCTCAAATTGAGGTTATTTTCGATATCGATGCTAACGGTATTATCCACGTAACTGCAGTTGATAAAGGAACTGGAAAATCTCACGATATTCGTATCGAAGCGTCTTCAGGATTAACTCCGGAAGAAATCGAGAAAATGAAAAAAGAGGCAGAATTGAATGCAGAAGCTGACAAATTGGCTAAAGAAAAAGCGGATAAGTTGAACGAAGCTGACGGTATGATTTTCCAAACGGAAAAGCAATTGAAAGAGTTTGGTGATAAACTATCAGAAGGTAATAAATCAGCGATTGAAGCAGCTTTAAATGAATTGAAAGCAGCTTATGAAACTAAAGAAATTTCTGCTATAACTCCAGCTTTAGATAAAATCAATGAAGCTTGGAAAAACGCTTCAGAAGAAATGTACAAAGCACAAGCTGAAGGTCAAGGACAACCTCAAGGTGAGCCACAAGCTCAAAATGAAGGTGACAACGTTCAGGATGTAGAGTTTGAAGAAGTAAAATAGGGTACAAAGTACTGATACAAAAAAAACCGGGAATTTTCCCGGTTTTTTTATACTTACAATTTTAGATTACTTATGTAAGTCTGACAATTTTTTCCATTTCTTCAATCGCAATCGCAATGTCTTTTTTTGAAGTTCTCCAGTTTACAAATGATGCTCTGATTCCTTTTTTTTCGTTGTAGATTGTAGGTGTCATGAACACTTTTCCGGTTTCATTTAATAAAGATAGAAATCGGGTAACTTTTTCCTGACTGTTTTCACCTTTTAAAGTAAAACAAATGTTATTCAGTCGTACAGGAGCTAATAATTCGAAATTTTCACTGTTTGTGATGTAATTGCCAAGTTGTTCTGCGAGTTCGACTGAATTTTCTACAATTTCCTGGTATCCTTTTTTGCCATAGGCTTTGAGTGTAAACCATGCAGGTAAAGCTTTTAATCTACGTGAGTTTTCAGGTAAAAAGTTCAAATAATTGAAATTTTCCATAGGATCACCTAAATAGGGAGCATTTGAATTTTGAAATGTTTCCGTTTGAAGTATATTGTGTTTTTGTTTTACGAGAAAAAAAGCACTTTCATAAGGAACATTAAGCCATTTATGGCAATCGATAGTAATGCTGTCAGCAATTTCCCATCCTTTTAGTAGATGTTTGTATTTAGGAGAACAGGCTGCAAAAGCTCCAAATGCACCATCAATATGAACCCAAAAGTTATGTTCAGATTTCAATTTGGCAATTTCTTCAAAATTATCAAAATCAACTGTATTAACTGTTCCTGCATTGGCAATCAAAATGAAAGGTTCTCCTTTATGCTGCTCTATATTTTCTTTTAAATCATTGATGTCTATGGACTCTCTATTTCCTTCAATAACTTTTATTTTTTCAATAGAACTACTACCAATACCTAACATTGAAAGTGATTTTATGACAGAAGAGTGTGGTGCTGCAGAAAGTATTCTAATTGGTGAGGTTATTCCATTTTTTGCAAAATCAAATCCTTTTTGCTTTCCAAGCCATTGTCTTGCTACTGCCAGACTTGTAAAGTTAGACATTGTTGCTCCAGTTACGAAACCGCCAAAAAAGTCATTTGGTAAGCCAAATAAATCTAGAAGTAAATTGATTGTTTCAATTTCTATTGATGCTGAAATATCACCTTGACCTTTTAAAGCTTGTGTGTTTTGATCATAAAATGTAGCGAGCATGTCGCCCATGGTTGCAGCAGGAGTAGAGCCACCGGTTACAAAACCCCAATATCTTGGTCCTGTTGAAGCCACAATTAACGGTTCAAATTTTTGGTTAAATAAATTCAGCGCTTCATAGGCGCCCATTCCACTTTCATTCAAACAATCAGTTATTTCTGTTTTTGCATTTGATGATGTTTTTCTTTCATCTATTTTATTCAGAAAATCGATTCCCTGTAGTTTTACTTTTTCGAGTAAATCTTCAAGGTTATTTAAGTCGGTTTTTAGTTGTTCATTCATGATTAATTTTGTTTTGAAGCTTGTAAAACACGTATCTAAAATTAGAACAAAAATATTCTCATTCTGTTAGTTTTGATTGTTTAAAATAAGAAAACTATCAATTACTCTAAATAAAGCAACTGATAGTTTTTGATATAGTCTAATAAAGTGAAATACTATTTTACTGCAATCATTGAAATTTCAATATTTACATTTTTAGGCAATGTAGCCACCTGAACAGTTTCGCGTGCCGGAGCCGTTGATTCGTCAAAATATTTACCGTAAACAGCATTGATTCTGGCGAAATCTCCCATGTTCATGATGAAAATTGTTGCTTTGATCACATTTTCAAAAGTCATATCGGCAGCTTCTAAAACGGCTTTCAGGTTTTGCATTACTTGTTCAGTTTCTACTTCAATGTTGTCTAAAACCAATTCTCCGTTTGCCGGATTAATAGCAACTTGTCCTGAAGTGTATAAAGTATTACCGCTTAACACTGCCTGACTGTATGGTCCAATAGGAGCAGGGGCTTTTTCTGTAAAAATTATTTTTTTGCTCATGATTTGATATTAAATTTTAAGTTGTGTTCTTGTTATTAAAGTCTTCTATCCGGTAAGCTTCGTTTATCCCATTTGATATCACTTAACACAGAAGAACTAATTCCGATGAAGAAATACCATGATGCTCTGTCTCCAAATGGATTCCAGTTAAAATCCATTCTCCAGCTTAATAAGTCTCTCTCAAATCGTAATTGGGTATAAGTAACCCCTTTTTGAACGAAATCATATCCTGAAGAAACACCGGCTTTCCATTTTGGTGTGATGTCAACATTTCCAGAAAACATTAATGAACTTTGGGTTATTTTATTTTCTCTTTTATCGTTTGAATAGGTTAGAGAATAGGCAAAACGCAGATCCCATGGTAATTGAGCATTGTAAAATCCATCGAATTTATCTTCTTTTTCTTCTCCGTCAAACTGACTGTTTCTCCTATCGCTGAAATCAGTCGTTGTTCCAAATAGATCATCAGCACGTCCTCCGTTTCGAAGTCCTCTGTTGTTGAGAGAATTATTGTCTTTTGACTTCTGATTTTTATTGGTTAATGAATAGCTTAAGTTGATAAAGGATCTTGTCAATCTGAATAAACTTCCTCCGTTGTCAATATTGAACATATCCATTAATTGACCTTCTGAATTAATTGCATAAGGATTGAAAGTAGCTCCAAAATTTACGTTCATTTTGTTTTCGAACAAGTCAACACCACTTCTTACGTTTAAATCCGACCATTTATTCTTCAAGGCTGACATGTTATAGCTCATATCAAAGTTTAGATTCTTTAATAAGTAGATTCTTTTAGGTTCTACTTTTGTCGAGTCTTTATCTCTGACCTTTGCTTCAAATGTATTGTTTAGCGATAAACTGATAACATTGCTCATGCTATTTGATGGACCACCAAAAATCCCATTTTGAAATTTAGTATAACGTTGTGTGTTTCCTGCGGCGTCTATAATGTAATCATCGTAATATCTGTCGAAAGACGGGGTATAATTGTAGGAAACATTCGGTGTTAGAGTATGTCTGATCGCCTGAATTTTATTAGTTTCCTTGAATTTGAATGTACCATAAATTGTTGTTCCTAAACCTGTCGAAAAATTATATGTTCTGAATGCTGCAAAACCATTTTTATCAATGTCTTCAACCTCATTTTCGGTTGTGTTGAATTTTTTCTCAATAGTTTTAGTATACCATGTTTCCAGATAACTTGAAGTTGCAGATACGTTTATATATTTAAATAATTTGAAGTTAGTACTTAAAGGAATAGTATGTTGTAGACCATTCTTTGCATCTTTGAACATTTGTGGCTTAAAAAACAATGAATCTACTGTAGCTATTCTGTTTTCTCCACGAACACTGTAGTTTAGACTTAGGTTTTTGAAAATTCCTTTTTTAGTTTGTGATTTTCCAGCAAAAGGGAAAAAACGGTCAACATTAACCTGAAATGTTGGTAATGTCATATTGATGGCACCAGTATTTGTGTTTTGTGAATGTGTAGCTGTTAGGGATACATTCACTTGTGGTATAACATTAAATGTTTTTGAATAAGAAACAGACGAACTTAATGTGTTATTCAAAAAGTTGGCATTATTTACTTGGTTGAATGAACTTTGGTAATACTTCTGACTTCCTAAATTCACCGAAGCAGAAAACCTCGAATTGGGCGTTGCTTTTGCATCTGGCGAATGACTCCATTGAATATTGTATAGATTCGATTTCCCATAACCCGGTAAACCTCTTTCCCCGGTGATTTGATTTTCATACCTGAAATTGAAATTTCCTCTGTAACGGTATCTTTTAGCATAACTGCTCTCGGCTCTGAAAGCATAACTTCCGTTAGTGTAATAATCACCCAAAAGTGCCAAGTCAATTTTATCACTTATGGCAAAATAGTAACCTCCATTTTGTAAAAAATAACCTTGTTGATTAGTTTGCCCGAAAGTTGGAATAATTATACCTGAGGTACTTTCTTCTGTCATAGGAAAAAATGCAAAAGGAACACCAATAGGAGTGGGAACATTAGCAATGACTAAATTTGTTAAGCCAGCAATTACTTTTTTCCCAGGTACTAATTTTATTTTTCTTGCAAGGAAATAGTATTCTGGATCGTCAAGATTTTTAGAGGTGGTAAAACGAGCATTTTTAATAAAATATACAGAATCATTTTCTCTTTTGGTAATTTCACCCTTAATTCTGAATTCTCCCTGTTCTGTTCTTGAATTAAAAATTAATGCTTTTTTTGTTTTAAAATTAAATCGGATAGAATCCGGTTCAACAATGTTTTGACCTTGCTTGAATACAGGATATTGAATAGGACCGCCAACCGAGTCTTTGATTTTACCGGCATAGACTTCGTCTTTTTCATAATCAATAACAATGATTCCGGACTTTAATTCTATATCTTTATAGTATACTTCAGCTTCATCATATAGCGTTATCTGCTTCTTTTTTTGATTGATCTTGGCGTACTTCTTAGACTTGTATCTAATCTTTCCATCCAAAAGAGGTTTCTTTTTTTTAACAGAATCATTCTTAATAGTGTCGTTACTCTTAACAATATTTTTAAGACCGACATTAAGGCTATCTTTCTGTTTATCAGTAGATATTGAGGTTGTTTTTTTAGGTAACTCCTGAGAATAAGTTTTTAAACTACAAAGAGTTAATAAAATTGGTAATAAAACGATATGAAATAAGTTTGTACGCAAAGCTATAAATGCTATTTTTGTAAAAATATGGCTTAATTTTTGAAGT
>DATEDY010000149.1:0-2447 GCA_035281405.1 Flavobacterium sp. | reverse complement strand
AATTATGCCAAGATCAGTAAATTCAGTTGCTAAAAGAGCAAGAAGAAAAAAGATAATGAAGCAAGCCAAAGGTTTCTTTGGCCGTAGAAAAAACGTTTGGACAGTTGCTAAGAATGCGGTAGAAAAAGCAATGCTTTATGCTTACCGTGACAGAAAGCAAAAAAAGAGAAACTTCCGTGCTTTATGGATTATGCGTATTAACGCTGGTGCAAGATTAGAAGGAATGTCTTACTCTCAATTCATGGGTAAAATCAAAGCTCACAACATCGAGTTAAACCGTAAGGTATTAGCTGATTTAGCGATGAATCACCCAGAAGCTTTCAAAGCTATTCTTAACAAAGTAAAATAATAAACGTTTAACAACATATTTGACTTACTTACATCAAATCCCATTCTCACGAATGGGATTTTTTATTTCTTAAGGTTTTCTAAAAAAAAGTCATTACTCTCTCATTTTTAATACATTTGCCATCAAATCAAATTACTCTATTATGAATACAAGAATACTTGTTTTATTAAGCCTTTCTTTAAGTATTGGTTCTTTTGCCCAAAGCAAAAAACTTACGCTGGAGGAATCGGTTTTACAACAAAACAGACAATTCAGAGCTGACAGATTAACCGGCTTTCAGTGGATTCCCAACACCAACAAATATGTCTATTACACAGATGCCTGGACCAAAATGGTCACGGCACAGGCTACAGACAATACCACTACTGAATACCTAAAGCTAGCTGAAATTAATGAAGCATTAGGCACCAAGCTGAAGAATTTCGGCGGATTAGAATGGATTGATGCCAATACCGTATTAGTAAGCGAAGGCGGAAAGTACTACACCTACACCATTACTACTAAAACAGGAAAAAAAATACAGCAAGCCGGAGAAGGCGCTGAAAACTTAACTTTTGATGATGCTAAACAAAAGTTAGCCTTTACCGAAAAAAACAACTTATACTTCTACAATCAAAATCAGGAGAAAATTGCCGTTACGAATGAAAGTAATCCTGAAATTGTATCAGGACAATCAATAGCCAGAAATGAGTTTGGTATTAAAGGCGGAATCTTTTGGTCACCAAAATCAAACTACCTTGCTTTTTATCAAAAAGACGAAACCGAAGTTGGCAACTATCCTTTATTAGACATTACCCAAACACCGGGTAAATTGAATAACATTAAATACCCGATGGCTGGTCAGCAATCGGAAAAACCAAAAGTAGGTATCTATAATGTGGCTACAGGCAAAACCGTTTTCATTTCTCCAAAAGGTCAGGCCAATGATTATTTGACCAATTTGACTTGGACTCCAGATGAGAAATACATCATCATTGCCGAGTTGAATCGCGGTCAGAATGATATGAATTTGAATTTATATGATGCCACTTCGGGAGCCTTTGTACATACTATATTAAATGAAAAAAGCGCAAAATGGGTAGAACCGGAGCATGAAGCTTTCTTCCCATCTGCAAAAACAAACAACTTCATCTGGATTTCAGAAAAAGATGGTTTCAACAACCTATACTACTATAATTTAGAAGGACGACTGATCAAAAAACTGACCCAGAACACCTTCCCTACCCGAACAATTTTAGGTGCTAATGCAGCCGGAACAGCAATTTACTTCATGGCTACCGGAGAGAACCCTACCAATATGTTAGCATACAAAGTAGATTTAAAAGGAAAGCAAACACTTATCTCCAAAGATCAAGGAGTTCACAACGTTTCATTCAGCACTGACGGTAATTGGATTTTAGATGAATTTTCGAATCATTCGACTCCGTCTAAATCGGTTTTATACGATAAAAGTTTAAAAGGAAAATTACTTTTGGAAAGTGCGAACAAGTATGCCGATTACTTCATGGGAACGGCAGACATCAAAACGATCAAGTCAGCAGATGGTGTAACTGATTTATATACCCGCGTCATCAAGCCGAGTAATTTTGATCCTAACAAAAAGTATCCTGTTTTAGTGTATGTATATGGTGGGCCACATGCGCAGTTAATTACCAATTCGTATTTAGACGGTGCTAACTTATGGATGTACTACATGGCTGAACAAGGTTATTTAGTATTTACCTTAGACAACAGAGGATCAGACAATCGTGGTGTTGCATTTGAAAGCGCTATCCATGGAAGATTGGGAGTACATGAAATTGAGGATCAGATGTTAGGTATTAACTACTTAAAATCATTGCCTTATGTAGATGCCAATCGTTTAGCGGTACACGGGTGGAGCTTTGGAGGATTCATGACCACTTCATTAATGTTACGCCAGCCGAATACATTTAAAGTTGGTGTTGCCGGCGGGCCAGTGATTGACTGGAAATGGTATGAAATCATGTACGGAGAGCGTTATATGGATACACCTGAAGAAAACCCTAAAGGATATGAAGAAGCTTGTGTATTGAATTATGCGAAAGACTTAAAAGGAAAATTATTATTGATTCACGGA